>JAITRV010000071.1 GCA_031288215.1 Spirochaetaceae bacterium
AGGATTTTCAGGTCCAGTCCGTGGTGAGTTCGGCCTGGTATACGCTTACCGCCGCGAATCTTGCGGAAGGGCCTCACTGTATTGTCTATGCGGACCAGAACAAGGTCGTTTCCAAGGCCGCCGCCCAACGGCTCGTCACGGAATATGAGGAAAAGATATATCCCCCCCTGGAGCGGGTTTTTGGCGCTCCCCCCGATATCGACGGCAACGGGAAGGTCATCCTGCTCCTCCTGGATATCCTTGACGGCTATACCCCTGCCGGCAGCGGCTATGTGGCCGGTTATTTTTCTTCCTATCATATGATGAAGAGTAATGCCGTCTATCCCCACTCTAATGAGGCGGATATGCTTTTCCTGGATATATACCCCGGAGAGATCGGCAGTGATACCTTTTACGCCACCATCGCCCATGAATTACAGCACCTCATTGACTTCGGGAAGACTTCCGCGCGGGAGATGAACCGGGACATCTGGATCAACGAGGGGCTCTCCCTTTCGGCGGAGTATCTCTACGGCGGCCAGCGTCCTGACCGGATAGATCTCTACGATGAGGCGAACGCCTATGGGCTGGGCCTCCCCTGGGGGAATAATTTCTTTGTCTGGAACGGGTACTGGGAGCGGGAGAAGGGGGATTCCCTGTCGAATTATGTTACCGCCTACCTTTTCTTTCAGTGGCTCAGGATCCAGGCTCAGGGAACGGGGATATATACGGCCATAAGCGACGCGGTCAAGGGTGAAGGGTTCGGCGATTACCGGGACGTCACCGCCGCGGCCGCTACGGTCAATGACGCCTTTGCCGACTGGCCGGTCCTGCTTGGTTCCTGGATGCTGGCCAATTGGTACAATAATGAGCGCGGCGTCTTCGGATACCGGGGGGAAATCACCCTGACGGAGAAATATGTCCTCTCCCCCGCCCAATCGGGCGACTCATACGCGTTATTCCCCGGGGAAGGGGTCTTTTCTCCCCGCGGCGGGACGAGTTATTCCCCCCAGGGTAATATACGGTATTACGGCGTCTCCGGGGAAGCCTCCGCCGCTCCGGCAGACCCAACGGCGGGCTTCTTTGAGGGTTCCTCCCAGACGGGTCCGTACCTCCTCACCTTTAACGGGAATTCCAGTACCGGCGGCGGCAGCGAGCCGGGCAGCCTCGGCGTCCCGGTGGCACAAGCCGGCCTCAGCCGCTCCTCCCCGGATGCCGGCGTGGTAAGCCTCCGGTCCTCCGGAAGGGCCGTTTCCCCCGCGCCGCCCCTGGGCCCCTACCCCGTCGGCTTGGGGGATAAGCTGGCCGGCCACGGCGATACCCCGCGGCCCGTCGGCTTCGAGGAGGCCCGGACCAAGGGGGGGCGGTGAGAAACGGCGCGGTCCTGATCGGCCTGCTCTGCGCCGCCGCCCTGGCCTACCCCCGGGGGCAGGGGGAAGCGGCCGGGGAAGGACGGGAGCCCCCGCGGGCCGAGCCGGCCCCCTCCGTAAGCGCCCCGGAGGGCCCGCTCGTGGAGATCACCGGCAGGGTCCGGCTGGTGGGGAACGAGCCCTTTCCGGAACTGGTCCTTACCGGGGAGGACGGGCGGGACTGGTTCATCGCGGAGGAGGACCGGGCCGTCCTTTCGGCCTATGAACAGCGGACCGTTACGGTCCGGGGCAGGGTGAGCCTCCG
This sequence comes from Spirochaetaceae bacterium, assembly GCA_031288215.1. Classification (GTDB taxonomy): domain Bacteria; phylum Spirochaetota; class Spirochaetia; order Treponematales; family Breznakiellaceae; genus JAIRMO01. Next base: position 1,654 of record JAITRV010000071.1, read on the forward strand.
GGAGATGATCCTGGCTAACGGCCAAAGGCTGGAAAGCCGCCGCATCCTCTCGGGGCTTACCCTGGTCCGGTGATTCCCGGGATGCCCCATGAACCGTGACCTTCCCGGTGAATGTTGCGGGTAGAGCGTACGAGGCCCTTGACAAAACGATACCGGCCCGGTAATGTTCTCTATTAGACAATGGAGTTTCATTAAAAAAAAGAAGGGCTCGGTTCAGAGGCCCTTTTTTGTTGCCGGGAGGTTATTTGTGCGGTTTACGCCCAGGGTCGCCGATCCCCTCGTTGATTCCCTCGAAGCGGTGGCGAAGGGCCTGGGGATGGAACTGGTGGAGTTGTCCCAATCCCGTTTCCGGGGGGCCGTGCGGATCCGGGCGGTGGTATGCGGCAGGGAACCCGTGGGCCTGGAGCATTGTTCCCGATTGCACCACGCCCTGTCTCCCCGCTTGGAACTGGCCTTTCCCGGCAGGGAAGTGTACCTGGAGGTGTCCTCCCCGGGGATAGACCGCCTGATTAAGGACGGTTCCGAGTTTGTCCATTATATAGGCCGGGGCATAAAATGCTATCGGAGAGATATTTCCGATTGGTCCGGGGGTATTTTGACGGCCGCGGATTCCTCCGGTATCATATTAAAAAGCGGAGATGAAGAGATGAAATTGAAGTATGAGCTTATTGCCAAGGCAAAATTAGATTATTCACAGGAGGTTGAAAAACTGTGGCAACGGATATGACAGAGGCGATCCATCAGTTGATTCAGGATCGGGGTATCTCTGAAGAGTTAGTCCTGCGGACCATAGAAAACACCCTCCTGGCGGCCTATAAGCGCCGTTATGGGAATGCTGATAACGCGGTTGTCCGTTTTAGTGATGATAACCGGGAGGTTTCGATCTTCGCCCGGAAGAAGATCGTAGACGGCGTCTATGACCCGGTTTCGGAAATAGATCTGGAGGAGGCCCGGGAGCTGAACTCCGATGCGGAAACCGGGGATGAACTGCTCCTGGAGGTGGACCCCAAGGAATTCGACCGGATTTCGGTGCAGAGCGCCAAACAGACCGCCCATCAGTCCATCCGGGAAATCCAGAAGGACAGCCTCTATTCGGAGTACAAGGATAAGGTCGGGGAAATCATCATCGGCTACTACCAGCGGGAGCGGAACAATACCATCTATGTGGACCTGGGGAAGGTGGAGGGGACACTCCCCAAAAAATACCAGTCCCCCCGGGAAACCTACCATGTGAACGACCGTATCAAGGCCCTGATCACCGAGGTGAACAAGACCCCCGCGGGGCTCCAGGTGGTCCTTTCCCGGACCACGACCGACTTTGTCCGGGCCATCTTTGAACTGGAGGTCCCGGAGGTCTACGATAAGACCGTGGAGATCCACAAGATAGTCCGGGAGCCGGGGTACCGGACCAAACTGGCGGTGTATTCCAACCGGGAGGACGTGGACCCCGTGGGGGCCTGCGTGGGCCTCAAGGGGGTCCGGATCCAGGCGGTCATCCGGGAATTGGAGGGGGAAAAGATCGATATCCTCAAATACGATCCCGACCCCCGGCGTTTCATCAAGAACGCCCTTTCCCCCGCGGAGGTTCGGGACGTGGTCGTCATGGACGAGGGCAAGCATCAGGCCCTGGCGGTGGTCAGCGAATCCCAGCTTTCCCTGGCCATCGGCAAGCAGGGCCTCAACGTGCGCCTGGCAAACCGCCTGGTGGATTGGAACATCGACGTCAAAACCGACGCCCAGTTTGCGGAGATGGACATATCCTCCGAATCCCGCCGGGCGGTTTCGGAACTCTTCGGCGATTCCGAAGTCTTCGAGGAGGAGATCTCCCGGATCTCCGAGCTTCCCGGAGTGGACGCCGAGGCGGCACAGGCCCTGCAGACCAACGGGATTGACTTTATTGAGGATTTCCTCGCCCTCTCGGCGGAGGAAAGCGCCGCGCTTCCCGGTATTACGGCGGAGCAGCTTGAGGTGCTGCGGAAACTCATCGACGATTATGTGGAAATTGTCGAGGAAGAAGAAGCCGCCCCGGAGGAGGAGGTTTCCGCCCCCGAAAGCGAGGAGGCTCCGGCGGAGGATGCCCCGGAAACCGCCGGGAGTCCCGAAGAGGCCCCGGAGGAGTACGAATGTCCTGAGTGCGGAGCGAAGATAACCGTGGAAATGACCAACTGCCCGAATTGCGGCATAGGTTTGAGTTTCGAGTATGAAGATGAATAACCCGATGATTTGAAACGCCGGGATCATCATAATAAAGGGAGTAGACAAAAGGTGGATCATGGCTGAGGAATTAGACAACACTCAAAAAACCAAGGTTCCTGAACTTATTAAACATGCGAAGCATGAGCAGTCGGGAACGGATCGCAACGAAAGACGGAAGGTCGTGGTGGTCAAGAAGAAAACTTCCGCGCCTCCCCAGGGAGGGCCCCGAAAGCCTCAGCCGAAGATCCAGACGGTTCCCCCCCGGGGGGAGGAACCGAAGGAGCGGGAGCAGGAGCAGATCCCCCCCGCCGCCGAAGCTGCGGAGGTAAAGGAAGCTCCCCCCGGCCCGCCGCCGAAACCGCCGGCGGAGAAGAGCCGGGTGGCGTCCCTGCCCAATACCCAGCGGCCCGCCGCGGCGGCCGGCCGGGTGGGGGGGCGCCCCGTGGGGCCCCGCCCTCCCCGGGAGGATTTCCAGGGCAAGGGGGGCGGCGGCTACCCCAATACCCATCGGCCCCCGGCCTTTGCCGGCCGGCCCGGCGGCCGTCCCATGGGGCCCCGCCCCGCCGGTGAAGGCCGTCCCGGCGGGCCCGGCGGCGGCCGGCCCTTTGGGAACAATGCCGGCGGTCCCCGGCCCGGCGGAGGGCGGCCCGGCCCCGGCTTCAAACCCGGCGGCCCCCGTCCCGGTGGGTTTACCGGCCCCCGGCCGCCGGGCTTCCGCCCCGGCGGGCCCTCCCGGCCCGGCCCCGGCATGTCCTCGCCCCCGCCCCTGGCGGAGGGAAAGGGCCCGGTCAAGAAGTCTTTTAAGACCAAGAAGACCGTCTATCAGCGCAAGGAACAGGAGATGGAGGAAAAACTCCTCCAGACCAAGAAGAAGATTGCCCACATGGCCAATCCGGTGCCGAAAACCATCGACATCATGGAGGTCGTGTCGGTTTCGGAACTGGCCCGGAAGATGAACCTCAAGGCCTCCGACCTGATCCAGAAGCTGATGAGCATGGGGATGATGGTTACCATCAACCAGCAGATCGACGCGGAGACCGCCACCATTCTGGCGGCGGAATTCGGGGCGGATGTCAATATCGTCAGCCTCTACGACGAGACCCTCATCGAAACCGAAGCGGACGACGAGAGTACCATGAACCCCCGGCCGCCGGTGGTTACCGTCATGGGCCATGTGGATCACGGAAAGACGAAACTCCTGGACGCCATCCGCAGCGCCGATGTGGTTTCCGGGGAATTCGGCGGCATTACCCAGCATATCGGGGCCAATACGGTGGAAACCGAGCACGGCCAGATCACCTTCCTGGATACCCCCGGCCATGAGGCCTTCACCCGGATGCGGGCCCGGGGCGCCCAGGTGACGGATATCGTGGTCCTGGTGGTGGCCGCCGACGACGGGGTGATGCCCCAGACCATCGAGGCCGTCAACCACGCCAAGGAGGCGGAAGTCCCCATCATCGTCGCGGTGAACAAGATGGATAAACCCGAAGCCAATCCCGACAAGGTCAAGAGCCAGCTTTCGGAACTGGGGCTCATGCCGGAGGATTGGGGGGGGCAAACCATGTTCGTGGAACTCTCCGCCCTCAAGAAGGAGGGGATCGACAAGCTCATCGACTGTATCCTCCTGGAGGCGGAGATTCTGGACCTCAGATCCAACTACAACCGCCCGGCGGAGGGGAAGATCCTGGAATCCCGGATAGACCACGGCCGGGGCATCGTGGCCACCGTGATCATTCAGCGGGGCACCCTGGGGATAGGGGACAGCTTTGTGGCGGGCATTTGGCCCGGTAAGGTCCGGGCCCTCTTTAACGACAAGGGGGAAAAGGTCGAGATCGCCACCCCCTCCATGCCCGTGGAGGTCCTGGGCTTTGAGGGCATCCCCGACGCGGGAGACCCCATCCACGTGGTGGAGGACGAGCGGGTGGCCCGGGGGATTTCCTCAAAACGGCAGGAACTCAAGCGCTTTGAGGATGCGAAGAACGTCCGGAAGATCACCCTGGATAACCTCTACGCCACCATCAGCGACGGGGCCATCCAGGAACTCAAGGTCATCATCAAGAGCGATGTCCAGGGTTCCGCCGAGGTCCTCCGGTCAAGCCTGGAGAAACTTTCCAACAACGAGGTGCGGCTGAACGTGATCCAGGCCCTGCCCGGGGCCATCAACGAGGGGGATGTGGACCTGGCTATTGCGTCCAACGCGATCATCATCGGCTTCAATGTCCGGCCCGTGCCCAAGGCGAAGCTCCTGGCGGATCAGGAAAAGGTGGATGTCCGCAAGTACAACGTCATCTACAAGGCGGTGGAGGAGATCCGCCAGGCCATGGAGGGGATGCTCAAACCGGATACCAAGGAAGAGGTCATCGCCACGGTGGAGGTGCGGGATATATTCCGCGTGCCCAAGGCCGGTACCATTGCGGGATGCTATGTCCTCACGGGAACGGTCAAACGGAGCGCCAGCGTCAACGTTATCCGGGACAATATCGTCATCCACACGGGGAAAATCTCCTCCCTCAGGCGTTTTAAGGACGATGCCCGGGAAGTCGCCGCGGGATTTGAGTGCGGCATGGGGATTGAAGGATTTGATTCCGTCCAGACGGGGGATCAACTCGAGGTGTTTGAAACCGTCGAAGTTGCCAGGAAGCTCGGTTCGTAGCGATGGGGACCTACCGGCCGGTCCGCTTGGGACGGCTCATACAGGAAAAGATCGGCGCCCTCATCGTGGAAGGGCGGATCAAGGACCCCCGGGTGGACAGTTCCCTCTCGATAAGCCGGGTCGAGGTGTCCCGGGATCTTTCCTACGGGGATGTCTATGTCTCGGGCTATAAAAGCCGGGAGGGACTGCTCAAGGGCATTGAGGGCCTGCAAAGCGCCGCGGGATTTATCCAGGCCCAGCTCAACGGTCAGATGCGGCTCCGTCAAACCCCCCGGCTCCGGTTCCATGAGGATCAGGGGATCCGCGGGGGCTTTGAGATGATACAGAAGATCGAGGAATTGCTGAACCATGAAGGCGGATGAACCTTCGGGATTTTTGCTCCTCCGCAAGGAGGAGGGGATCACGTCCTTTCAGTCCCTGCATTGGGTGAAGAAGGCCCTGTCCACCGGTAAAGTAGGCCATACGGGCACCCTGGACAAATTTGCCGCCGGGCTCCTCCTGGTATTGGCCGGCAGGGCGGTAAAGCTGACCCCCTGGTTTTCAGGCTGCGATAAATGGTACGAGGGGATCGTCCGTTTCGGCGAGGAAACCGACACCCTGGACCCCGAGGGCCGGGTGATTGCCCGGGGGGAAGTCCCCGCCCGGGACGCGCTGGAGGCGGCGCTCCCCCGGTTCCGGGGGACTATAGCCCAGACGCCCCCGGCCTACTCGGCGGTCCGCATCGGGGGAGAACGGGCCTCCCGGCTGGCCCGCTCCGGCGTGGCGGTGGAGATGAAGGAACGGGCCGTGTCGATCTATGCCCTGGAACTCCTCTCCTACGAGCCCCCCCTGGCTTCCATCCGGGTCCACTGTTCCAAGGGCACCTATATCCGTTCCCTGGCCCGGGACATCGCGCTGGAAGCCGGTTCCCGCGCCCATCTTGTAAGTCTGGAACGTACCGGCTCCGCGCTTTTCAGGCTTGAAGACGCCGTCGCTCCTGAAAATCTGGATATTGGGGCGTTAAAACCCATAAGTTCCGGTATTTTTCGGGCGCTCGGACTGGCGGTTGTGGAAGCGGACGGCGAAACCGCCGCCGAACTTGCCCGGGGCAGGGCCCTCGCGCCCCTTCTGGGCCGTCTGCGGTTTCCCGGCGGCGCGGAATTTCCGGCCCCGGAGAGAACGGGAGACGCGGTCAACGCCATCAATGCCGTTAATACAGTCGGGGTCTTTGACAAGAACGCCGGTTTTCTCGCGGTACTCACGCGGGAGAACGGCCGCTGGGTCTACGGATACGTGTATGCGCGTAATTGACTGGTCCGAAACGGCGCCGGAATCTTCCCCCTCCAAAGCTTCCGCGCTTACCATCGGGGTTTTTGACGGAATACACCGGGGCCACGAGGAGCTTATCCGGCGAATCACCGCGAAAAACGCGGAATTTATTCCCACGCTTATCACTTTCAGGAAAAATCCCAAGGAATTTCTTAGAAAAAAGGAATTTAAGGGGGATATTCTCAGTTTGAATCAAAAGCTGGCGATCTTCGAGCGGCTTTCCATAGCCCTGGTTGTCCTGATTGACTTTTCTGAAAATTTCAGTAAACTTGGCGGGAAGGAGTTTCTTGATCTTGTACGGAATCGCCTTCGTCCGGGTTTTGTGGCGGTGGGGAGCAATTTCCGCTGCGGTTATCAGGGCGATACCGGCGCGGTAAGGCTGAAGGCGCTTTACCACAAGGCGGGTATTCCGGTTGACGTGGTTGTTCCGGTGCTTGACGGCGCGCGTCCGGTCAGTTCCAGCCGGATACGGAGCGCCATAGCCGCCGGGGATTTTTCCGCGGCGGCGCGGCTTTTGGGCAGGAACTTTGAGTTCGACGTTTCGCCGGTTGTTCCGGAGAATCGCGGGGGCGGCGTTTTTTACCGGACGGATACGCTGCGCCGCGTTATGCCCGGACCGGGAAATTATTCGGCATTGCTGTACGGCCGGGAAAACGCCGGCGCGGTAAAGGCCGGCGTTGTTGTTTTGAAAGACGGCGTTCTCGTTCCCCGTCACGGGGAAGCGCTTTGCCGTATCGAGTTTGTTGAAGGAGGGCTGTACGGGCCTCCCGCCCCTGAAACGGGGCGCTATCCGGGTTCCCAAGGAGTGTAAATATATGGCATTAAACAAAGATGAGGTTACTTCCATCGTGACAAAGTTCGGAAAAGACGGAAAAGATACCGGCGCGTCGGAAGTTCAGGTTGCGTTGCTGACCGGGCGGATTAACCAGCTTACGGGCCACTGCAAGCAATTCAAAAAAGATAAATCCAGTCAGCGGGGTTTATTGATTCTGGTAGGAAAACGGCGCCGCATATTGAAATATTTACAGCGGACGAATCTCGAAAAATACCGTTCCCTGATCAAGGAATTGGGTCTGCGCAAGTAAACGCGAAAAAAGGAAAAAATGGTACAGAGAGTAAGTTATCAAATTGCCGGTCAGGATCTGATCCTGGAAACCGGCCGGATCGCGAAACAGGCCAATGGCGCGGTTTTTGCCCAGTACGCCGGTTCCGTGGTAATCGCCACGGTTTGTTCTTCCGCGGAATCCGTGGAAGGCCTTGATTATGTCCCGCTTACCGTGGACTACAACGAAAAATATTACGCGGCCGGGAAAATTCCCGGCGGTTTTATCAAGAGGGAGGGCCGTCCAAAGGACAAGGAGATACTGGTTTCCCGGCTCATCGACCGGCCGATGAGGCCGCTTTTTGAAAAGAGTTTCGGCCGGGAAATCCAGGTAATACCCACCACCGTTTCCACCGATCAGATAAACCCCCCGGATATTTTGGCGATTGTCGCCGCTTCCGCGGCGGTTCATATTTCGGACATACCTTTTAACGGCCCTATCGCGGCGGTGCGGGTCTGCGCGCTGGGAGACGAACTGGTCGTCAATCCCACCTATTCGCAGATTGAAGAATCCCGCCTTGAAATCGTGGTTGCCGGAACCAAAGACGGAATAACCATGGTGGAAGGGGGCGCGGCGGAAGTTGACGAAGACCTGATGATCGCGGCCCTTGAAAAGGCCCACAAGGTAATCGCCGATCTTTGCGCTATACAGGAAAAGCTGCGGGAACTTTCGGGCAGGGAAAAACTTCCCCTTACGGAGTTAAGCTATTCGCTGGAAAACGCCGATGCTATCCGTTCCGCCGCCATGCCCGCCCTTGAAAGCGCCTGTTTTGTCAAGGGCAAACACGAACGGCACGAAGCCATCGGCAAAGTCAAATCGGACCTTGCGTCCCGGTACGCCGACCAGCTTGAGGACGAAAACCAGAAGAAGCTCTTCGACGCCCTTTTTGAGGAAATGGAATACGAAATTCTCAGGTCCTCGATTCTGAACAAGGGTCTGCGCGTTGACGGCCGGGGAACCGAGGATATTCGGGACATCAACTGTGAGGTAGGGATTCTGCCCAGGACCCACGGATCGGCGCTTTTTACCCGGGGTGAAACCCAGGCGCTGGCGGCGACTACCCTGGGCACCGTTTTTGACGAGCAGATATACGACGACATTGAGGGGGACAAGCGGGAAAACTTTATCCTCCATTACAATTTCCCCCCCTATTCGGTGGGCGAAGTCGGGCGCATGGGTACCGGCCGCCGGGAAATCGGTCACGGGAATCTTGCCCGCCGCTCTCTTGAGGCCATGATCCCCTCCAAAGACGAATTTCCCTATACCATCCGCGTCGTATCGGAGATCCTGGAATCCAACGGTTCTTCTTCCATGGCCTCGGTCTGCGGTGGCACGCTTTCCATGCTTCATGCCGGCGTTCCCATGAAGAAGCCCGTAGCCGGTATCGCGATGGGCCTTATCACCGAGGGGAAGGGCGGCCCCGGCGACCGTTACGCGGTACTGTCGGATATCCTGGGCGAGGAAGATCATCTGGGTGATATGGACTTCAAGGTCGCGGGAACCGTGGACGGCATTACGGGTTTCCAGATGGACATCAAGATTGCCGGGGTAAGCCCGGAGGTGATGCGCAAGGCGCTGGACCAGGCCAAAAGGGGCAGGCTCCACATCCTCTCCATCATGAATAAAACCATAGACAAGCCCACCGGCGAGATAAGCGAATTCGCGCCCAAGATAGTAACGCTGCGCATCGATACCGACAAGATCGGCGCTCTTATCGGCCCCGGCGGAAAGAACGTCAAGGCCCTCTGCGAACAGTACAGCGTGAAGATCAACACCGATGACGACGGTACGGTCACTATTTACGGGAAAAACGCCAAAGACGCGGAAGACGCCAAGCTTGCCGTTACCGGCATTGTTTCGGACCCCGAGGTTGGACGGATATACCAGGGCCAGGTAAAACGGATCATGGAATACGGCGCGTTTGTGGAAATACTTCCCGGCAAAGAAGGACTGGTGCATATCTCCAAACTTTCCCGGCAGCGTATCGCGCAGGTAACGGACGTGCTGAAGGAAGGGCAGGAGATCCCCGTAAAACTTCTGGAAATCGACAAAGTGGGCAGGCTCAACCTGTCGTATATCGACGCAATCGATCCCGCGGGAGAAAGCCAGGGCGGCGGCCGTCCGAGAAACGACCGTCCCAGGCGCTAGAGAAAATGCCAATCCGTGTCCGGCAAATGAAGGCCTTAACAATTCCGGACAATAACCGTTCCGTTTCCACGACAATATTCAGGTATATTGTTGTGGAAACGTTGTTCGCGTTTTTCGTAGCTTTTCTTTTTTTCTTTTTTACTTTTTTTGTGAATCAGCTTCTCCTTATCGCAAAGGAAATCCTGTCCAAAAAAGTCCCGCCCTTTCAGGTAATACTCCTCGTCATTTACGCCCTCCCGTCGATTATCGCCATGGCCGCTCCGTTTGCCGCGCTGGTGGGCACCCTTATGGCCATAGGCAGGCTGTCGTCGGATAACGAAATCCTGGTGATGCTGTCGTCGGGTCTTCCCTACCGTAATATCTTTCTGCCGGCCATTGTCGTGGGTATTTTTATTTCCCTGCTCTCGTTTTTTACCAACGACGTGCTGCTCCCCCTGGGAACCCTGCGGTATACCCGTCTTTACCGCCGTATTCTGATTTCCACTCCTGCGCTGGAACTGGAATCCAATTCGGTCAAAAAGTTCAAAGATACGGTGATGGTCACCGGCAACGTGGACGGCAATACCATTGACGATATTCTTATTTTGGACAGGACCAGTGACGGAGAACGGCGTATTATTTTGGCCCACGACGCGGAACTCAGGGACGCGGGCAGAGAGGGCCTCAGCCTGGATCTTGGCGACGCTTTTCTCCAGTCGTCAAAAGAAGTCGCCCGGCGTGATTACGACTACGCTTCCACATCGTTTCTCCGCTATTGGGTGCCGCAGGAAGATATGATCCAGGCCATTACTTCGGTGGGGCCGCGGGAGATGACTTCCCGCGACGTGCTTAAGGAAATCCGCGTCAAGGAACAGAATCTCGCGTCCCGCATGGATGAGCAGTACGGCAAATTGATCGTCAACGCCCTGCCGCTTGAGGCGACCCTGCGCCGCGGGCCCGGGCAGTCAGGATGGAACCGGCGTGGTAATCTGGCGCAGGACTATATCAAGGAACTGGAAATAGCCGGGGTTTACCGCAAGGACCGGAGCCTTTCAATCTACCGGCTTGAATTCTATAAAAAGTTTTCTATCCCCTTTGGAGCTTTTTCCTTTATTTTTCTGGCGGTTCCTCTGGGGCTGATGGCAAGAAAAAGCGGGCAGACCGTCGGATTTATGTTCGGTTCGTTTATTTCGGTAATTTACTGGGCGCTGCTTCTGGGGGGACAGACCCTGGGCATAAACCGGGGGTACTCGCCGTTTCTGTCGATGTGGCTCCCCAACATACTGGCGGTTTCCATCGGCCTTGTTTTATGCGCGCTGCGGATAAGACGTTAGGAGGATAGCGGTTAATGATCCTTGATCGTTATCTGGTTAAACAGTTCTGGCCTGTTTATTTTATCGCCATTTCGATGTTTGTCCTGCTCCTGTGCCTTATCGATCTTTTCGCCAATCTTACCCGCTACCTTAATTACGAAGTGCCCATGAACCAGATACTGTTAATTTCAGCTTACTTTGTACCCAAGAGCATTTCCTATGCCACGCCTATTTCCCTGCTCTTTGCCGCCGCCTACGTGCTGGGGGATCTCTATGCCCGGAATGAACTGACTTCCATTTTTTCTTCCGGTATTCCCTTTTGGCGTTTCGTTATGCCTCTCATTGTTATCGGGATTTTAACTTCGGTGATTTCTTTTTTTTTCCAGGACATCGTGGTGATTCCCACCCTGAAGCAGAAAAATTCCCTTAGCAGAATCGCGCTTCATCAGCAGCGGGGCGAAAGTAATTCCGACATCGTAATTAAAACAAGAAACGGCCAGGTCATTTATTCGGTTGACTACTACGATGTTTCTTCGCTGGTTTTAAACGGCATAAGCATAGTGGAACAGGGGGAAAACGGCGAATTTGTTTCCCTGATCCGCGCCCCCCGCGCGGTCTGGAACGGGGAATACTGGGATTTAAACAACGCGCTGATCTACTCCTGGGAGAACGGCTTTCTCCGCGTAAAACCTCTGGAACCCACCGGCGCGTACCGGGAACACCCCGAAACCTTCAGGAGGAACGCGGTGGACGTGGAGGACCTTCCCGTAATGGACGCGGCGTTTCTGATCCGGGACCTTAAAAACGCGGGACTGCCCTTTGTCGGAGCCCAGGCGGAGTTTCATCACCGTTTTTCCTTTTCCGTCGCTTCTTTTGTAGTAATGATACTGTCGATTTCCATGGGCGGCCGCTTCAAGAAGAATATCCTCCTGATGACCCTTTCCATGAGTCTGATCGCGACCGTTATTTTTTATGTCATGGAAATGATCAGCATGATGATGGCGCAGCTTGGGTATATTCCGCCCCTGGTCGGCGCGTGGTTTCCCATTCTGACCTTTATCGCCCTTGGATTGCTTTTACTGCGGAGCGCTAAAACTTGACCGAAAGGCCGCTTTCCGTGACCAGGCCGTTTTTTACGGTTACCCGTAACGATTCCCGCTGCCGCGCGCGTACCGGTATCATGGAACTGCCCCACGGAAAGGTAACCACGCCGGTATTTATGCCGGTGGGTACCAACGCGACAGTTAAGGCGCAGACCGTTGACGACCTTGAAAGAATCGGCTTTGAAATAATCCTTTCGAATACCTATCATCTTTACCTTAGGCCGGGAATGGAGGTTATCGGCGCGGCCGGAGGGCTGCACAATTTTATGAGCTGGGACCGGAATATCCTGACCGACTCAGGCGGGTTTCAGGTTTTTTCCCTGGCGCCCATGCGGAAAATCCGGGACGAGGGGGTGCGTTTCCGTTCCCACATTGACGGCTCCTATCACAACCTGACTCCGGAAGATGCTGTAGAGATACAGGGGATTCTGAACAGCGATATACAGATGCAGCTTGATGTTTGTACCCCCTGGGGTATTTCGTACCGGGAGGCGGAAGAGGCCCTCCGGGTTACGACCCTTTGGCTTAAGCGGGCAAAAAGCGCCTGGGAAAAGATCCGCGACTCTTCGCGTGACAACGGGGGCGCCGGTGTTTACCGGGGAAAGCTTTTCGCGATTGTCCAGGGGAATTTTTTTAAGGACCTTAGGGAACGGAGCGTGGAATCGGTAGTCGCCGAAAATACCCCCGGTATCGCCATAGGCGGACTTTCCGTGGGGGAGGAGGAGCCGGTCTTTCTTGAATACCTCTCCTATACGGCGTCCCTTTTGCCCCCGGAAAAACCCCGCTATGTGATGGGCATCGGAACCCCCCAATATATTCTTGGCGCTATAGAGCAGGGCATCGACATGTTCGACTGTGTGTTTCCCACCAGAACGGCCCGTAACGGCCATGTTTTTTCCCGCCGGGGGGCTTATAATTTAAAAAAAGCCGAAAATCGCCTCAACTTTGAGCCGATAGATAAAGAGTGCGGGTGTCCGGTTTGCGGGAAGTACAGTCTGGCCTACCTGAGACACCTTTTTAAGACACGGGAGATACTCTGTTCCATGCTCGCGACGTATCATAATCTGTATTTTCTCCACGACCTTGTCGGGGAAGCCCGAAGGGCGATCGCGGAGGATCGTTTTTTGTCATTCAAAAGTTCGTTTCTTGAAACGTATTCCCG
>JAITRV010000182.1 GCA_031288215.1 Spirochaetaceae bacterium
TGAGCAGAGGAACCAGTTATGCCGTAGGCATCAAGAGCAACGTCGCGAACAGGGGGCGACCGGGGTATTTCCCTGACAGGACCCCCCCGCAGATCTCTCTTGTGCCGGCCCATGCCGGCCCGTGCCGGGAGGACCAGCCCTATTTGGTGCCAGGCACCTGGAACGGATTGCCGCCGCCACATAGCCCCCGGCGGGGCGCGCGATTCGCCGGGTTTTTGGGCTTCAGTTCCCGGCAGGGCGCCGCGGATCTTCGTTCCGCAACAAGAACAGCGATTCCGGGGGAATAAACAGCTCGGTAACCTCCTGATAGGGGAGGTAGGTGCTGTATTTCCACCAGATTTCGTGCCGTTCCTCCGCGTTCCGGGCGGCGGCGTTGGTAAAGAGCACCACCTCCTCGAAGGGCTCCTCGGAACGGCGGATCGGGGCAATGGTCAGCCGGTTGCGGGTTTCCGCCCCGGCGGGGGCAAAGTCGTGGGCCCGGATCCCCACATGGGTAACGGCGTCCCCCACGGGAAGGGCTGTTCTGAGGGAAAGCCCCCAGTGGAGGGCGAAAATCTCCTCCCTGCCGGTGCGTTTGATCGGGGAAATGTTCTTGCACCCCGTAAGCCGGGCCACCGATACCAGGCCGGGGTTCCGGAAGAGTTCCCGGGTCGCTCCCTTCTTCAGTACCCGGCCGGCGTCCATGGTGAGGAGTTCCCCGCAAAGCTTGAAGACCTCGTCCCTGCTGTGGGTGACCAGGATCACGTCCCGCCGGTTTTCCAGGAATTCCAGCATCTGAATCTGCATTTGCTCCCGGAGGTTGGTGTCCAGGGCGGAGAAGGGCTCGTCCAGGAGGATCGCCTCGGGTTCCCGGATCAGCATCCGCGCCAGGGCGGCCCGCTGCTGCTGGCCCCCGGAAAGCATGGCGGGATGCCGGTCTTCGAGCCCCAGAAGGCCGAATTGGCTGATCCAGGCCAGGGCTTTCCGGGCCTTTTCCGCCCGGGAATACGCGCCGGGAAGCCCGGCGATGATGTTTTCCAGCACCGTCATCCGGGGAAAGAGGGCGTAATTCTGAAAGAGATAGCCCACCCGCCGGACCTGGGGCTTGAGGTTTATCTTCCGGCTTGAATCAAACAGCACGCGGCCGTTTATCGAGATAAGGCCCTCGTCGGGGCTTTCGATTCCGGCTATGCACTTCAGGGTCATGCTTTTTCCGCAGCCCGAGGCCCCCAGGATGCCCAGGCAGCGGCCGCTCTCGTCCCCGGTCTCGAATTCCGTTTCCAGGGTAAAGGTCCGGGAGAGCCTTTTACGGATGGATACCCTGATACTCATCCGCCGGCCCCCTCCTCCGGCGGCTCCGGCGGGGAGGGCCGGGGTGAACGGGGCAAACGGGGCGGCCGGGGATTGGTTTCCAGGATGGTGAAGTAGTTCATCAGGGCGACGATGATGAAGGACACCAGGACGATGACCAGGACATAGCCGTAGGCGGTTTCCATATCCCCCGCGGCCACGGCGGAGTAGATCGCCAGGGGCAGGGTCCGGGTTTTTCCGGCGATATTGCCGGCGATCATGGCGGTGGCGCCGAATTCCCCCAGCCCCCGGGCAAAGGCGAGGACCGCGCCGGAGGCGATCCCGGGCATGGCCGTGGGGAGGCTCACCTTCCGGAAGATGGCCCATTCGGACATCCCCAGGGTCCGCCCCGCGTACACCAGGTTCGGGTCGACCTGCTCCAGGGCGCCCCGGGCGGATCGGTACATCAGGGGGAAGGAGATCGCCGTGGAGGCGAGCGCCGTGGCGCCCCAGGAAAAGGCGATTTTAACACTGAAGAAATCCAGGAAAAATTTGCCCACCGGTCCCCGGACGCCGAAGATGTACAGCAGGAAAAACCCCGCCACTGTGGGAGGCAGCACCAGGGGCAGGGTGAGGATGCCGTCGAGGATCATCTTCCATTCCCGGCGCCGGATGCGGGCCACCAGGCCCGCGGCCAGAAGCCCGGTAAAGAAGGTCGCCAGGATGGCCGCGGAGGCGGTTTTGAGCGATATCAGCACCGGCGATAGGTTCATAGGCCCCCGCAGCTCCGTTTTTTACTTATTCGGCGAGAAGCCGTATTTCTGAAAAACCGCAATCCCCTCATCGGAGGCGAGGAAATCGACAAAGAGCTTGGCCTCCTCGGGATGGGCGGAGGCCGCCAGGATCCCCACGGGGTAGATCACCTTGGCGGCGAGGCTCCCCGCCGGGGCTTCGGCGATGATCTCCACCTTGCCGGTGGTGGCCGCATCGGTGGCGTAGACCACCCCCACTTCGGCGCTGCCCTCTCCTACCCAGTTCAGCACCTCGGTCACGTTGGTGCCGAAGCTGGCCTTGGCCTCCACCGCGGCCCAGTTACCCAGGCTGGTAAAGGCTTCTTTGGCATACTGCCCCGCGGGGACGCTGGCGGGGTCCCCCAGAGCAATCACCGCGGCCTGGGCGGCGTTCAGGAAGCCCGTAACCGCCGTGGAGGTTCCCGCGGGCTTAATCAGGACGATCTTATTTTCCAGGAGGGGCAGGATCGAGGCCTTGGACACGAGGTCTTTGTCCGCCAGGGCGTTCATCTGCCGGGTCGCGGCGGACATAAACACGTCCGCCGCCAGGCCCTGTTCAATCTGGGTCTGGAGCTTCCCCGAGCTGTCGTAGGTCCCCTCCACGGTGATCCAGGGGTATTTCTGCTGAAACAGGGGGATAAGCTCCTGCACGTAGGAATACTCAAGGCTCGCCGCCGCGGCCACCAGGATGGTTACCGGCGGTTTCGCCGGCTCAGCTTGGGGGGCGTCTTTCTTGGGTCCCGCCAGGATCAGGCTTTGAACCGAAAGAAACAAAACAAAACTCATCAAAACACGATTAATCATTCTTCTCATCATCTTTTCCTCCAGGTCTTATTGATTATTCTTTCTCATAATCCCCCATAAATTATCACAAAACCCCGTAATGTGCAAGTAGACAAATCGGTAGGCGGAAAAAAAGGTGCCTGGCACCAAAAAAGAGTGCCAGGCACCATATGCGTTAAGACAAAGCGTCCACAGATTTACGCGGATTAACGAGGATTTTCTGCTCCCCTGCCTGATGTTCACGCTCTTGCGGTTATTCCCGTTTTCCTCTACCCTTACCGGTATGAACCCCACAAAGCCCGGCTCAAGAGACCCCTTACATGGGGGAGGCCCCGACCGCCCCGAAAAACTACAATGGCACCCCGCCTTTCTCCAGGCCCTTCAACTGGAACTCATGGACTATAAAAACTCCCTCCAGTTCAAATACGAGTACCAGCTTACCTCAGAACCGCTCCGG
>JAITRV010000212.1 GCA_031288215.1 Spirochaetaceae bacterium
ATGAGCGAGGAGAGTTTTGACCGGGTGCTGGGGATCAACACGAAGGCCGTGATGTTCCTTACCCAGCTCGCGGCCCGGCAGATGCTCAGGCAGCCCCTTGAGGGGAAAAAGCGGGGCACAATTATCAACATCGGCTCCTGTTCCGCGGAAGTAAGCTCGATTAACCGGGGAGAGTACTGCGTGTCCAAGGCGGGGCTCTCCATGCTCACCACACTGTACGCCCACCGGCTTGCCCGGGAGGGCATCTACGTTCACGAGATCCGGCCGGGGATCATCGCCACCGATATGACCAGCGGCGTGAAAGAGAAGTACGACACCCTTACCGGGACCTTCCCCATTGCCCGCTGGGGTACGGCGGAGGACGTGGGGAAGGCCGCCGCGGTATTTGCCTCCGACGCCTTTCTCTACACCACGGGGAACTACGTGGACGTGGACGGCGGTTTCCACATCCGGCGCCTGTAGCCAAAGGAGCACGGCATGAACGATATGGTGTTCTCCCCGCTCACGATCAAAACGAGGACGGTCCCCAACCGGTTTACCGCCCAGGCCATGGAGGGGAACGACGGCGAGGGGGGCCGCCCCTCGGAGCGGACCCTGGACCGCTACCGCAACCTTGCCCGGGGCGGCTGGGGCCTGGTGATCAGCGAGGCCCTTTCGGTATCGGAAACGAGTCTTGCCAGGGTAAACGGCATGATCCTGAACAAGAAAAACCTGGACGGCTTTAAAGCTCTGGTGGAAGTATTCAGAAACGAAAACCCCACAGGACTACTGTTTTTTCAGTTGACCCACTCAGGGGAGCGGTCCGGCGATTTTTCTGAGCGGGTAAACTTAAGCGGCGGGGAATGTCGCCGCCTTTCAAGCGAAGAAATTGACGGCATCAAAAACAGTTTTGTTGAGGCCGCCCTTCTGGCGGAGGAGGCCGGGGCGGACGGCATAGATTTTAAGCTGTGCCACGGCTACCTGGGGGCGGAAATGCTCCGCCCCTCCAATACCCGGAACGACAGGTGGGGCGGGAGTTTTGAAAACCGCTGCCGCTTCCTGCGGGAGGGGGTGGGGGCGATCAAACAGGGGCGCCGTTCGGAAGCTTTTATCCTGGGCTCCCGGCTTTCCATGTACGAGGGGATCCGCGGGGGCTGCGGGACCGGCGGCCCGGATGAGATCATCGAGGACCTGTCGGAAATGCTCGACCTGGTGCGGCTTATGGACGAGTTGGGCATGGATTACGTCAACGTCTCCGCCGGAATCCCCGCCCTGACGGGGGCCATAACTCGCCCCACGGAGGCTTCCAAATATTTGGCCTACCACCACCTGCGCTACACCAAAACCGTAAAGGATCTGATAAGCAGGGAAAACCGGGGCCTTAGGGTTATCGGTTCCGCCTACAGCAGTTACAAGGCGGAGGCCCCGGCCATGATGGGGGAAATGCTGGGCAAGGGCTACACCGATCTCTGCGGTTTTGGCCGCCAGATATTCGCCGATCCCCTGACGCCGAAAAAATACCGGAACGGGGAAGCGGTAAGCTGGTGCGTCCTCTGCTCCGGCTGTTCAAGGCTGATGGCGGCCCAGCTTAACGACGGCTGCGTGGTGTACAACGATTACTACACGTCGGTGATGAAGAATTCCGCGCGGAAAGCATGACAGCGCAGCTACGGTTTCTCGGAACAAGCGTAAGGGTAATCGACAGAGCCTACGACTGCCTTGTGGTTGGCAGCGGCGCGGCGGGCTACAACGCCGCCATCCACCTTGTTGATTTTGGCCTTGAGAATATCGCCATCGTGTGTGAGGACCGGCTCAACGGGACCTCCCGCAACACCGGTTCCGATAAACAGACCTACTACAAGGTCGCCTGCGCGGGGGCGGAGGGGGACTCCCCCCGGGCCATGGCGGAAACCCTTTTTTCCGGCGGGGCCATGGACGGCGACATTGCCCTCTGCGAGGCCGCCCATTCCCTGGAAGAGTTTTTCCACCTTGTGTCCCTGGGCGTACCCTTCCCCCACAACGCCTACGGTGAGTTCCCCGGCTACCAGACGGACCACGACAGCCGCCGCCGGGCATCCTCCATCGGTCCCTCTACCTCAAAGGTCATGACCGAGGCCCTGGAACGGGAGGCCTTTAGGAAGGGCATACAGGCCATCGACAAAACCAGGGTGATCAAGATCCTCTGCACCGGTGAAGACGAAAACCGCCGGGCCTTTGGGCTCTTCTGCCGTGAGGGGGAGAGGGCCTTTACCCTGTACCTGGCGAAAAACATCATCTTTGCCGGCGGCGGGGACCCCGGCCTGTACCGGCACACCGTGTATCCGCCGGGGCAGTTCGGCTCATCGGGGGTCCTTGCCCGGGAGGGGGTCCGTTTCGCCAACATCACCGAATGGCAGTACGGCATCGGGTCGCTGAAGTTCCGCTGGAACCTTTCGGGGAGTTACCAGCAGGTGATCCCGCGCTATGTTTCCGTCGATGAGCGGGGGCGGGAGGAGGAATTCCTCAACGCGTACTTTCCCGGCGTCCAGGAACTGGCAAGGGCGGTTTTTCTTAAAGGCTACCAGTGGCCTTTTAGCGCGGAGAAGGCGGGGCGCGGGGGCTCCTCCAGCATCGACATCGCGATCTACCTTGAGCGGCAGCTTGCGGGAAAAAAGGTCTACCTGGATTTTACGCGCAATCCCCGGGGCCTGGGGGAGTGTGAGGCTGCGACCATCGGCGCCGAGGCCCACGCGTACCTTGCCGCCTCCGGCGCCCTGGGGACCACGCCGCTGAAGCGGCTGGAGAAGCTCAACCCCCCGGCAATCGAACTCTACCGCTCGCGGGGCATCGATCTAAGGACCGAGTATCTGGAGATCGACGTGCTGCCCCAGCACCACAACGGCGGCGCTGAGATAAGCCTCTGGTGGGAAACATCGGTCAAGCACCTCTTTGCCGCGGGGGAATGTGCCGGGAGCCACGGGGTACGCCGGCCCGGCGGCAGCGCCCTTAACGCGGGACAGGTGGGGGGCCTGCGCGCCGCCTCCTACATTGCCGGCTTCTATCAGAAAAACGATCCCTGGTTCGGCCCCGGGCCGGAGGGGGGCGAAAGCCCCGGGGACCGGGCCCTGCGGGCGGCGGCGGATGAGCTGGCGGCCTTTGAACGTGGACTGAGGTTCAACTCCCCGGCCACCGGGGAGCAGGCCTGGCCGGGGATCGCGGAAAAGCTGCGGCAGCTCCAGGAGCTCAACAGCAGGACGGCGGCTTTTCTGCGGAACAAGGCGGAGATAGAGAAGAGCCTGGCCCGTATCGAAGCCCTGGACCGGGAAAGCCTGGACCTTGCCGTGGAAGCCCTGGACACGGCCTTCAAATACCGGGAAACCCTGCTCTTAAGCCGGCTTCTCCACCAGGGGATACGGTACTACCTGGAGTGCGGCGGTTTAAGCCGGGGTTCCAGCGCCGTCACCGGCGGCGATTCCGATATTCGAAGCCTACAGGGCTTCCCCCTGGACAGCGCCTTTCATGACCAGGTACTGATCACGCGCTTTGACGCCGCGACAAACAGCGTCCACTCCCTGTTCCGCCCGGTGCGGCCCCTTCCCGCCTCCGAACTCTGGTTCGAGAAGGTCTGGGCCGATTACCGGGAGGGGAAGATATTCGGTTAAGGGGGGCCTAACGGTCGATCAGCCGTTTTAAGAGGGCATCGTTGTGCCGCCAGTCCTTGGAGGTTTTTACGCGCAGGTCCAGATCGATCTTCCAGTCGAAAATCGCGTCCAGGTCCTTCTGGGCGGCCAGGCGGATGCCCTTGATCCTGCTTCCCCCCTTGCCCACGACCATGCCCTTTTGGGACTCCCGTTCGGTGACGATAAAGGCCCGCACCCACAGCCGCCTGTCGCCGGTCGGGCCCTCCGTCCCGTCGGTCCCCGCGGTGTTGGGGGCCCGGGCGCCGGGGTCGCGGAATTCCATATCGGCCACGTCGACGTAGATCGAATGGGGAAGTTCCTCCCGCAGCCCGGCGATGGCCTTTTCCCTGATGATCTCCGCAATCCTGAACGAAACGTCCTGGTCGGTGTAGAAGTCGGCCGGGTAAAAGGGCTCCCCCTGGGGGGCAAGGCGAAACAGCAGGGCCAGCAGCGCGTCCAGTCCCCGCTTTTCCAGGGCGGAAATTTCCACACAGCGTTCTGGTGAATCCTCCCCGGCCTCCCGGAGCGGAAGGTGTTCCCGCAAGAAACGCTGTACCCCCGCAGTATCCGCCGCGCCGTGGTCGATCTTGTTGATGGCGGCGACGGTTTTTCCGGCAAAGGGGGCCAGCTCGGCGCTGATATCCTCCTCCTCCTGAGCGGGGGGCCGGGAAGCGTCCAGAACGTAGAGGATCAGGTCCGCTTCCTCCATGGAACGGCCGGAAATGGAACTGAGCTTCTTGTTGAATTTCTTTTCGGACCGGTGACGGCCCGGCGTGTCCACAAAAACCAACTGCCCCTCGTCGCCGTTGTAGATCCCCCGGATGGCGTTCCGGGTTGTCTGCGGCACGGGACTCACGATGGCTACCTTGTGCCCGCAGAGCCGGTTCACCAGCGTCGATTTCCCCACCGAAGGCCGCCCCACCACCGCCACAAAGGCGGACTTCTTTTGCTCATCCATAGGGTTAGTTTAACGTTCCTGGACCTGGGACGCAACAATGCTTTCCAGCATCCCGATTCTTTTGTTCAGGGCCTTGCAGAGGGCGTCCCTTCTAAGCTTCGTGATAAAAACACTCTGGGACAGCAGTTTTTCACACTCTTCATCACAGCGGTAAAGATTATCCGCGTTAAACCAGTCAAAATTCCTGACCAGTCTTATCTGTTCGGAATGGTAATTCCTGAACGGTTTGCTTTCCATATTCAGTTCAGGATTTATCATGTTGTCCGCACTTTGATACCACAACGAACTGCCGCAATCGAAGAGGGGAGCCGGCCCCAGCCATTCGAGGCTGTCCGAATTTCGCAAGGCCCCAAAGTTGTAATAATGCCGGTCGGAATTTACGATAAGAAAATCAAAGGCCAGCATTTTTTCAAGACCCTCTTTGACGCCGGGTATTCCCAGCCCCTTACAACATTCCAGGTAATGATCCAGTTCCGAATGTTTTTCCTTTTTTTTCATGCTGGTGGCTATGTCCCACGCGCCGATAAATTCCACGTGTCCGTCCGTAAAATTTTCACAGAGGCTGAACGGCATGTTTTCCTCAACATACAGGTGGTATTCCACGTGGGGAATATTCAGCCGGCACAGCAACAGGGAGGCAATCGCCTCGTTAACCGGTTCCTGATAATAGGGCCCTGAACCGCCTTTTACCAATACCCGTTTTCCGTTGATTATTTTCCACCGTTTTTTCAAATTGCCGTTTGAAGCGACATCGGGGGATAGTAAATGTATCGTTGTATTCCTTGGTTTTTTTCCGAACAGGGCATCCCCAACGTCTTCGGAAAAACCATGGGCATAGTAATTTATGTTGTCCCACTCCAGACTGCTCCGCAGGGGTCGTATCCAGTAATGATCCGACAGGCTAAGCCCCAAGCCCCGGAGGGATAATTCCCCGGTATGTTCCACGTTCAATAATTCCAAGGCCCCCTGTATACCGTCCCGGCTTGAAGGTATGCCCCGTAGCGTCCACCACTGATTGAGGCGTCCCCGCAGTATCGTGCCATCGTGAAAAACCCCGGGCGGCACATGGGTATGGTTGTAGATATGACCAATGTCCGCAATGGCTTTTGTTTCCTCGTCAATATCAACATCAGCTACCGGCACTCTTTTGTGCATGATTGTATGCCACATTCCCGATTCCCCCCGTGTGCCTACAGGCCCCTTGTGGACAAGTCCACCACGATCCCCAGATAAAAATTCGGAATATCCACGCCCCGGTACCGCAGCCGGTAGGTATCAATAATGCCCGCGTGGGATATTCCAAAAAGGCCCCGTGTTGTTACGACACCCTTGAATTCCCCCCACTTTGCCGAATCCACGGGACACAAGCCGTCGTTATCCCCATCCGTCAGTTGTATCACCGGATACATAAGTATGAAACTCAGATCGCTGAAAAAGAACCTCATCTTTGCCGCGTAGCTTTGGTAGTAAACGCCTTCGCTGTCGGGATTCTGTTCGTTAAACCCGGCGCTGTAAATTTCCGACAACTGCCTGCTGCTGGTAAAATAATCCGGATGCCGGTCGCCAAGCAGTTTGAACCACCCGTTTACAAAAAAGGACACGAATCGGTACAGCCCATCCGGCGCCTTGACGGTGATATTCATCGCCTTAACCCCGTGATGCGGCGTCGAGATGGTCGTCAGCGAAGCGACCGCGTAGCCCATTTTTAACGTGCTGATAAGGTAGCGCGCCTCAAGCCCCCCGCGCGAATGGGCAATGATATGTAGCTTCCCCGCCCCACTCTCCTTGAGGATGCTGATAATTTTTTCCCTTATTTTTTCCGCGTTGCACTCGATAGAACCCCAGGCGTCGGTACCGCCGTAATAGACCCTTACGCCGCGCGCCGCAAGGTACACGGGTATACGGCCCCAATAGTTCATGAAGCCCAGCATGGTATCCCGAAAGCCCGCGCCGTGGATCAGTAAAACCGGATAGTTCAAGGTTACCCTTTCACCCACGCCTTCCACCATACCGCTTATTTCAACATTTTCCCCCAACGTCGTCAATGCTCAATCCAACGCAATACAATGTGTACAACATTCCCGGATCATCTTTAACACTTAAACTATTCTTCATGTTAATTGCTCCTTACGCATTATTCATTGTCCCGCCGGACACCCGCCAGTTTTTAGCTTTTTTCTGCTCCTCGTACATCCGCGCGTACCAGCCGCCCCTTCGCACCAGCTCGTTGTGATTGCCGGATTCGGCGATGCGTCCCCCCTCAAGTACAAGGATCGTGTCCGCCCCGATGATCGTGCCCAGGCGGTGGGCGATCACGATGACCGTCTTGCCCTTCACGAGACTATCAAAGGCGCGGTTGATCTCCGCCTCGTTGTCCGCGTCCAGGCTTGAGGTGGTCTCGTCCAGCAGCACGATGGGCGCGTCCTTGACCAGGGCCCGGGCAATGGAGATCCGCTGCCGTTCCCCGCCGGAAAGGGTCGAGCCCCCTTCGCCCACCATCGTGTCGTAGCCCTCCGGCATGGCCATGATGAAGTCGTGGCAGCAGGCGGCCTGTGCCGCCTTTTCCACCTCCTCCCGGGAGGCGCCGGGCTTTCCAACCCGGATATTGTTCAGCACCGTGTCGTTCAGCAAATACACGTCCTGAAACACCACCGCCATACGCTCCGTCAGGCCGTCGGGGGCTATGTTCCGTATGTCCTCCCCGCCTATGCTGATGCTGCCCTCCGTCACGTCCCAGAACCGGGAGATAAGGCTGGTGATGGTGGTCTTCCCCGAACCTGAGGGGCCGACCAGGGCGGTGGTGGTTCCCGGCCTGGCGCTAAAGGAAACGTGCTTCAATACCTCCACATCATCCGTATACCGGAAGGACACGTCCTCAAAGGAAATGCCGTAATCGGCACAATCCGCCTTTTCCTTGTGGAAGGGAAAGGGCTTTTCCTCAAGCAGGGCAAGGATGTTGAGGGCCGCCCGGTCCAGAAAGTTCATCAGCGGGTACAGGCTCCCCAGGGAACTCATCATCACCGAAAGGGAAATGGCGATCATAACGATGATGATGTAGCTTGCCGGATCCAAGAGCCCCTTCCCCACCAGCATACTTCCCGCGATAAGGGTCAGCGGAATGAGGCAGGAGGTGACGAGGGAAAAACCTATAGCCCAGGGTACAAGGGAAAGCTCCATCTTGATGGACTCTTTTTTCAAGACCCGAAAGCTCGTATCCAGGGCCTCGAATTTTTCCCCCGTCAGATTGTAGAGCTTGAAGGTTCTGATTCCGTTGAGGTACTCAAGGACCCGGGACACCACAGCCTCCACGGATGAACGCAGCGTTACTGCCCGTTCCGATGAAACCGTTCCCGCCCGGATCAGCAGGGGGAGGGCGGCGCCGGTCAGCGCCAGGACTCCAAGGCCGAAGCGCCAATCGATCCCAAAGGCGAAGATCAGGGCAAGGGCGGTAAAAAACACGGTTTTACAGAACAGGGAAAGGCTGTGGGTCAGGGCCGTTTCAAAGTCGGCAATGTCGGTGGTCAGGACGGCGGAGAGTTTTCCGATACTGTTTTTGTTAAAGTAACCCATGTTAAGACTCCTGATATGATCGCCCAGGCGCAGCCGTAGGCCGGTGGTAACGTCGCTCCCCCGGTACTGAAGCTCCGCGTAGCCTATGGATCCCAGCACGGCCCGCAGCACGAACATGGCCGCAAGGGCCGCGGTATAGATGCCCAGCTTCCCCCCGCTAAAGTCCCCCTTCACAAGGTCAATAATGGTAGTAACCATGACGGCAAACATCCCCATGTGCAAAAGGGAATCCAAAAGGGAAAGTGCCACGGGAAGCGCCAGCCTGCGGCTCTCCTTCCCCGATACCTGAATAATTCGGCGCAGCATTCCCGTCATACCACCTCCTCCCCGTGTCCGTCCGTTGTCCGGCCGTAGGTTTCCCACATACGCCGGTAGAGTCCTCCTTGTTCCAGGAGTTCCCCATGGGTTCCGGCCTCGGCTAGTTCGCCCCGGTCAAACACGCAGATCTGGTCGGCGCCCACAATCGTATGCAGGCGATGGGCGATCATGATAACGGTCTTGCCCTTAAGAAGGTTTTCCAGGGCCCCTTGGATCTTGTACTCGTTTTCAATGTCCGTGTAACTCGTGGCCTCGTCAAAAATGATGACGGAAGCGTTTTTCAACATCGCCCGGGCAATGCAGATCCGCTGCCGTTCCCCGCCGGATAGTTTGACGCCCCCTTCCCCCAGCCGTGTCTGGTAGCCCGCAGGCAGGGAAACGATAAAATCGTGGATATACGCGGCCCGGGCGGCCTTCTCCACCTCCGCCTCCGACACCCCCTTGCCGCCTATGGCGATGTTCCGGTAGATCGTATCGTTCAGCATGAAGGTTTCCTGGAACACAAAGGAAACGGTGTCCATAAGGTCCTCGGTTTTCATGGCGGCGATGTCCGTAGCCCCGATGCGGATACGGCCTTCGGTCAGTTCCCAAAACCGGAGGATAAGCTGGGCCGCCGTGGTCTTTCCCGCGCCCGAAGGGCCCACAAAGGCGGTGAGTTTTCCCGCGGGGATCTCCAGGCTCAGGTTCTTTAAGACCACTGCCTTGCCGTAGGAAAAGCTCACATCTTCAAACTTGACGCTCAGGGCCCCTCCCCCGGCGATCGTGCCCCCCTCGCCGGGTACGCGCAGTTCCCGTTCGTCCATGATAGTTTTGATGCGGTCGCCTCCGGTGGCAACCTGGGTAAAGATAACCGCGAAGTTAAACAGATTGGTCAGGCAGGACAGAAACACCAAACTCATGATCATAAAAAACAAAAACAAGGAGAGGGAAAGCGTGCCCCGCAGAAACAGAAAACCTCCCAGGGGCAGGGAAAAGAGGATCCCCGATTCCACCAGGGCCAGGAATACGCCGAAGGTATAGGCCTGGTCCTGAGTACAGCGTTTCCAGAACACGTTGTACTCGGCTATGGTATCCGCGTAGTCCCGGTAGGACTTCGCGGTCAGGTTAAAGATCTTCATCACCGGCATGCCGTTGATAAATTGCATGATGGCGGAATTCAGTTTGCCCAGGAGCCGGTGGTATTCCGGCATCTGATTACCGGTTATGGCCATCGCCACCGCCTGGAGGATCAGACCGATGAACGCCGGGGAGAGGATACACAGGGCCATGGGAACGCTGAGACTCAGCATATAGCCGAACACCGCCAGGGGAACAACTACGGCGGACACCAGATCCGGTATCTGGTGGGCCAGAAATTTTTCAAGCCGCTCCACATCCTCGATGATCACCTTTTTGATTTCCCCCGTGGTATCGGCTTTGCCGTCGGCAGAGCCGTCGGCCTTGCCGTCGGCAGAGCCGCTGGTAAAGAAGCCCAGACTCAGCCGGGCAATGTGCCGGCTGATCTCCCGGCGCACGGCGTAGAGGGTGTTGAAGGCCCCGATGTGGGAGAAACTCAAAGAAATGACCTGAAACAGGAACTTCAACACGATGGCGGCGGCGGCGATACTACCGTAGCGCAGCATCTCCGTCATCTCCCCCTCGCCAAAAAACTTGAGGAAGCTCCGGTACACCATCATGTACGGTACGATGGCGCAGAGCCCCGAAAGGACCGCGAAGGGCGCCGAGGCGTAGAGCAGCAGCCGGTTTTTCCCCGCCAGGGCCAGCACGTAGGCGATACCGCTTTTTTCTTGTTTCTTCATGTTTCCTCCAGTAGTTTTTTCCACCCGCCGGTACAGAAGGCGCTGTAGGTCCTCACGTACTTCAGGGCCTCTTGTAATTCGTCATGCCGAAGTACTATTTCAAAAAACCCGGCGTACTGCCCCAGGGTGGTAATGTAGAGTTCCTCCCGGGACAATTTTCGCAGGGTATAGCCCCGCTTCCGGGCGGCCCGCAGGTAACGCGCGGTCAGGTCCACGTCCATGCCGATGATCTTTTCCCTAAAGTCCCCCAAAACCGTCTGTTTTGACGCGGAGATCAAGAGCCGGGCCGCCTCCAGATGCTCGTAGATGTAGCGGACCACAAGCTCCACACCCCGGCCCGAATCCTCCCACATGGCGTCCAGACCGCCAGAATCCAGAAGACCCTCGTAGAGCTCCGTTTCTTCCCGCAGGAAATCGAGAATTTTGTGGTACACCGGTTCGACCAGGGCCCGGTACAGGGCCTCCTTATCCGCGTAGTGCCGGTACAGGGCGCCCGTGGTAAGGCCCGCCGCGGCGGCTATCTTGCGGAGGGAGGCTCCGGCATAGCCGTTTTGTAAAAATTCGGCCTCCGCGCTCCTGAGTATCTTTTCGATGGTGTTGGCCGGGTCCGGTGGCATGATCCCTCCTGTTCATCCGATAACATACGTTACCGGTAACAGTCGTTATCGTACCGGAGGAGATAATGTTTGTCAAGCCGAACAGACGGACGGGTTCCCCTTGTTTTCCCCGGGGAGCCGTGGTAGGATGTAGACATGGCAGTCCAACAAACTATCGAGATTCCGGCAAGCCGCCGGATTACGATTGAAGTTCCCCCGAATGTTCCGGTAGGAAAAACGATACTCACGTTTACCCCTGTCCAGGAGCCTTTGACCGGCGGAAATGGGCTTAAGCTGTCATGGGAACGGATTAAAGAACTGTCTAAAGCGCCGGAAATACAGGCACTGGTAGGTGCGCTTGACAGGAAAGGGCTTGCGGCTGATATTACCATGCGCGAGATTCGGGAAATGCGGCCAGGAGAAAAATACGGAGTATGAAGGTCCTGCTGGATTCCAATAGCGCGGGAACAGGTGAACAGATTACCGCGTCTTCGACAGCAGTTTCCACTCCGCGCTCCACATGCCCGCGTATTTACCATTCAACGCTAATAACTGTTCATGGGTGCCGCGTTCTACAATTCTACCGTGATCCACCACTAAAATGAGATCGGCGTTTTGTATAATAGACAATGTATGTGCAACCATAATCACCGTCTTGTTCTGCCGCAAAAGCCGCGTGATCGCTTTTCGTACGGTCAATTCATTCTCTATATCAAGAGAGGCGGTTACTTCGTCTAACAGGAGAATAGGGCTGTTTTTCAGAATAGCCCGTGCGATAGACAAGCGCTGCCTCTCACCACCGGATAATTGACCCCCATTTTCTCCAATAGAAGTATCGTATCCATATTCTAAATTCATAATAAAATTTTCGCAATTCGCCTGACGA
>JAITRV010000210.1 GCA_031288215.1 Spirochaetaceae bacterium
CGCCGCCGCGTTCCTCCAGGTAACGGAGTATCTTTCCCGACCGGGAGGGGGACATGGGAATCCTGATCCCGTAGTCGGGCATGTTGGTTTCAAGTTTTTTGTCATAAAGCAGCATGACCGCTACCGCGAAAGGGCCGCCACCGCCGCGCCGAAAAGGCTGGCCTGCTCTACCGGGGCCACCACATAGGACCGAGGTTTCCCCTTGAACAGCATGACATGGAGCCAGGATTCAAAGGCCTTCCGCATCCCCTTGTAGATCATGTAGGTGGTCCCCTCCACGGCAATTCGCACCGGGGCGTAGCCTTCGTAGCCGAACCGGACCCGTTCCACCCCGGCGGCGGCCACCGCCGCGGAAAGCATGCCCCCCCGCTCGGTAATAAGCTGGGCGATATAGAGAATCGTCCCCAGGGCGTCGGTCTCGTCAAGGCCGATGATGCCCCCCAGGGGACCCTCCGCCGCCAGGGGGTGATGCTGGAAGTAGTTCAGGTCCCTGGTTTGCAGGGTCTGCATATCGAGGAGCTCGGCGGAACGCTTGAACTTGAGGACCCCGTCCTTTACGGCCTGTTTGAGGATATGCAGGGTCAGGGGACCCAGGTAGGCCCCGCTGCTGGCCTTTTCCAGAGTATAGGCGCCGGGGTTCTTGGTGGTGGCGTCGTACTCCCGGTCCAGAATCCCCTGACAGCTTATGGCAAAAGTGCCGGTCTCGCAGACCACAATCTGGGGGACGGAAGATTCAAAACCGATCTTGGGGATGCTCTTTTCCGGGTAGGCGGTATTAAAGCCGGTACCCAGGATAAGGCCGATCACCGGCCCGCCGGGGATGCCGTATTTATCGAAGGTCTTTTCCTCCTCCCCATCGGCGGGGATCTCCACAACCCCGGAAAGGAGAGTGGCCACCGTGTCGTTGAGCATCACGATGGGGCCGGAGAATTTAAGCCCCCGCCGGGCCAGGGCGTTCCTTAAACCCTTACCCACCGGTTTGCCGGTGACCTCGGGAATATCCAGCTCCTTGCTAAAGGCCATGGGGATTCCGTCGGCATCCTCGGTGATAGCCATGGGATAGGAAAAAGTAAAGCCGATGCCCCCCACGGCGGAGCCGGCCTTTTCCAGGAGGGGGGCGGTGACCACGGCGATCTGATCAAAAAACTGCTCCGCGCTCAGGTGTCCCTGGGTACCCGGCATGGGAACCTTCTGGGTCTCCTGGGCCGCGGCCTTCCCCTTCTCGTCAAAGCGGACCAGGCTGGCCCGCAGGTTGGTACCCCCCGCGTCCAGGGCAAGCACCGTCTTCCCCGGCGGCACATGGGACACAGGGCTGATATACGAAGGGATCATGGGAAGGCTGGAACTCTGGCCCTTAAGACCCCGCTCCATGTGGTTCAGCACATCCCGCATCAAGGACACGGGGTCCAGGCTGTCATAATGGAAGCCGTAAAAATGGGCAAAATCGGAAATTTCCTGGGGGTTA
Organism: Spirochaetaceae bacterium; assembly: GCA_031288215.1. GTDB lineage: Bacteria > Spirochaetota > Spirochaetia > Treponematales > Breznakiellaceae > JAIRMO01. Next base: position 1,466 of record JAITRV010000210.1, read on the forward strand.
AAGGCCATGGGACACCTCACTACACAGAATTCTTGCCTTTAGTATGGTCCCTGTGGCCTAATTCCGCAAGGGTGCGCCATTAAGGCAAAACAGACTCTCGAATAAACCGTGGAAATATGTATACTGCTTTAACCATGGAAATAACATCGGTGTATTTTAAGGGGGGAAGTCTCCCCCTACGGCTGGGCCAAGGTCCCAGCCTACCCCCTCTGCCGGGGCCCTGCCCCCGCAACGCCCCCGCACATTTGCCAGTCAATTTCTCGTAGAATTTTGCCTGGTGATATTTTTATGCCTAAAGGAGTATAATTCTGGAATTTAAGACCGCTTTCCCAAAAACTGAAGTTTTGGGAAAGCCTCTCTAGCAGCCTGTTGCACTTGTAGGTTTTTTTGCTCGAGGCGGCAAAGCCGCTCTGGGCAAAAAATTACGATCATTCATTGGGCTGCTTTCGGAGTTTGTAAGGTATACAGTTTTATGCGCGAAGCGCGGCAAACTCCTGGACAAAAACAAGGCATGAAAAACTACGGCAAAACCTTCGTTGCGGCTTTCCGGTATTCTATCCCGGTACTCCTGGGTTTCCTGGCCCTGGGGGCCGCCTACGGTCTGGTCCTCATCGACGCGGGGCTGCCCTGGTGGCTGGCGCCCGTCTCCTGCGTGGTGATCTTCGCCGGGGCCGGGCAGTTCCTGGCCGTGGTCATGCTTGCCGCCGGAGCGGGGCTGGCCGAACTGTTTATCGCGGAAATCGTCCTCAACGCCCGGCATATTGCCTACGGTATATCCCTGCACCGGCGGATCGGAGAGACCGGCTGTTTTAAGTGGTATCTGATCTATGCCCTGGTGGACGAGACCTTCGCCCTCATATCAAGCCTGCCGGAAGAACTTGAACCGGACCTGGACCGGACCCTGCTCATGTTTTTCATCGCCGCGCTGGACCAGGTTTACTGGATCTGCGGCGCCCTGATCGGCGTGGCGGCGGGTTCCCTGATCCCCTTCAACTTTGAGGGGGTGGGCTTTGCCCTGACCTCGCTTTTCGTCGTACTCATGGTGGAGCAGATCCGGCGGGTAAAGAAACCGGGGCCCTTTGTCATCGCCGCCCTGGTTTCCACCCTGGCGGTCATCGTCCTGCCCTCCCGCTTTACCCTGCCGGGCTCCCTGATCCTTTCGATTGCCCTGGCCCAATACGTCATGCCGGTTCCAGGGAAGGACAGGGGACTATGACGGACCTTAAAACCGCGGGGACCTATATCCTTGTGGCGGGGGGCGCTGTCTTTTTATGCCGGGCCCTCCCCTTCCTGATCATACGATCCAAAAAGGGGGGAAACGCAGCCGGGGCTGAAACCTCCGGGGATTCTTTCCGTCCCGGGACCCTGGACAGGTTCCTCTCCCTGGTTGAGCGGGTGGTCCCCCCGGTAGCCATGACCGTCCTGGCCTGTAACAGCATCGCCGCGCCGGTAAAAGAAGACCCGGGAGCCGCCGTCCCCATCCTCTGCGCCGCGGCCCTAAGCCTTGTGGCGCAGCTTTGGAGGGGCAATTTCCTGCTGAGCATCCTGGGGGGAACGGCGCTTTACATGCTCCTGATACGGCTTATCTGAGCCTACAGCCGGTCCTGTTCCGCCCAGTATTCGTCCAGCGCCGCCTGGGCTATGCGCTGGGCCTCGGCCAGGGCCTCGGCGGCGGGGA
>JAITRV010000293.1 GCA_031288215.1 Spirochaetaceae bacterium
TATACGCCATCGTGATCCCCCTTTTTTACCCATTAAACAAGCTACCTCGTATTATACTACGAATCCGCTCAGGGGTAAAGGCCGGGAGATACGCCCTGACTGGTCCTCCCGGCACGGACCGGCACAAGAGAGATCTGCGGGGGGGGCCTGTCAGGGGAAAAAACATAGGGTCCCTCCGGTGGCCCCGCCCTATGTTTTCCCACCGCCAGGACCCCCCCGCAGGTATCTCTTGTGCCGGCCCATGCCGGCCCGTGCCGGGAGGACCAGTCAGGGCGTATCCCCCGGCCTGCCGATATGGTATGATTGGTTTATGACCACTGATGAATACTTTATTGTTTTTCCCGAGGGGGATGTGCAGGAAATAGGGGGCCGCCTGTCCATTAACGACGTGGTGGATATCAACGGCCGGCCCTTGGCCCTCCCCCTGCCCACGAACCGGATGATCGCCTTCCGGGTGTCCCGGATCAGGGTCAGCGAAAACCGGGGGGGGAAAGAGACCTTGCATTATCTGGACCTCCTCAGCGCCCGGGAACTCCTGGCTTACACGGAAAATTCATGAAGGGCATCGGGACGGAACACGAGAGCAGCCTCCACCGGGCCTTGAAATTCCGCTATGCCGGGGAGGGGGGAGATACCGAGATAGCCCGGGGGGGCTATGTCTGCGACGCGGTACGGCCGGAGGGGGAATGTATCGAGGTCCAGACCGGCAGTTTCAAGCCCCTGGAGGACAAGGTCCGGCATTTGAGCCGTTCGGGACCCGTGAGGATCGTCCATCCCATCATCCTGGTAAAATACATAGAACTCTTTGATCCGGAAGGGAAGATTCTTTCCCGGCGGAAAAGCCCCCGGAAGGGGACGGTGTGGGATCTTTTTTCGGCTTTGATCTATGCCCCGGAACTGCCGGTTCTGCCGGGGCTCACGATAGAGCTGGCCCTGGTGGAGGTATCGGAGCGGCGGGTCCGGGACGGCCGGGGGTCCTGGCGCCGGCGGGGCGTCAGCATCGCCGACCGGGAACTTTTCTCCCACCACGGCACCCTGTCCCTGGCCGGCGTCGGGGCCTACCGCCGCTTTGCCCCCTTTGAGGGGGGGGAGCCCTTCACGGCCCGCGCCCTGGGGATGAGGGCGGGGATACTGCCGGCCTTAGCGCGAAAAACCCTCTATGTCCTGACCCGCCTCGGAATCACCGAGCGGATCGGGAAGGAGGGAAATGCCTGGGTCTACAGCCTGACGCCTGAGCGGAGCGCCGGCCATGCATAGACCGTGCTCCCGGATAGCTTCTCAGCCGGCCTTACCAGGCATCGGGCATATCGTCGGGGTCCCGGTTATTCTCAGGGAAAAGATCCGTGACGGCCCGAAGATCGTCAAAATACACGTAATAGCTCCCATAGGCCTCGGTGGGATCGCAGTCGATTCGGAAGCCGACCACCTTGATGCCCATCAGGTTATTATAGTGATAATTCCGCTGGACGATCCCGCTATGACCGTCCGGCGCCTGGGGAGGAACGGCCACGGTAAGTTTCTTCCAGCCCTGGAAGTTCAGCCTTCCCACGTAGAGTTCAAAGTTCCGGCCGAAGAAATCCTCGATGAGGAGATTCAAATCGTGGTTATAATTCCGTCCCGCCACCCAGACCGAGATGGTCTTGGTTATGCCCTGAATGGGAATGGGGCGAATCGGATAGATGGTAACCCCGGTATGCCCCCGGCGGAGGAAGTCCACCCGGGTACCCAACACGTACCGGTCGGGGATATTAAGGCTCTCCTCGTCCGGCAGGGCTTCCTTGTTCTGGGGCCCCCCCTCAAAGAGACGGGAAACCGCATACCCGGTATCTGAAGATATGCTGGAAAGCCAATATCCCTCATGTTCAAATTTTTCTACCGATACTTCCTTGAGTTGCTGCTGGGCGGAATCGACCCCAACCCGCTCGGCATTCGGAGCGCCGATTTCATTTTGTTGGGCAAATCCGTATCCCAGGACAACCAGGGTCAAGGCAGCTATAAAAATCTTTTTCACGTAACGGCCTCCTTAATTGGCGCCTGAAGAAGCAGCCCAAAGTTCCTGAACCTTCGCGGGGTCCGCTAAATCATCGCCGTCGTATATATGCTCAAAGGTATCTGAAAGTACCTTTAACTGGGCAAAATAGACCTGAAAATCGTTAACCGGCTCCGAAGGCGGGGTCCAGAGGCGGAATTTTACCAGGGTCAAAGAAGTCAGCCGGGGTAATATCCGCTTGTTCTGGGGAATGCTCGAGGGGATACGGACCTGGAGGTCCTTCCAGCCCTCATATCCAATATCTCCCAGCTTGATGGCATGAACCACCCCGGTATAGTCCCGGACATAGGCTTCCAGGGCGTAGTGGAGATTGGACCCCCATACCCACATATCCAGGTATTGGGCCCGGCCGGGGATAGGGATTTCCGCCGGTTCCGCGTCGGCTCCCCCGTCTGCCGCCACCGGATAGATGTCTATCCAGTTATAGCCCTGGCGATCAAAGCGGCCCCAGATACCGAGGATTGCCGGCTGGTCCGCCGATCCGTTGTACTTAAATGACCGGGGCCATGCGGCCACATGACTCACCTTGGGGAAAGCGTCATTATCCGTTTTTGTGGCAAATTTACTGCCCAGAACCCGCCAGGTATAACTCGAATTCCCGTCCATATAATCCAGTATTCTGGATTCAAGACTTACGGTATCCTCATCACCGAAGGTCAAAAATACCGAGGCGAACGCTAATATAATAACGCATACAGCCCGGTAACTGCTCTGTTTCATCCCATACTCCTTTTTCCGATCATTTGGGAATTAGGTCTCATATGATTATATTTCCTTATGGAGTTTTTGTCAAACGCCTAAACAATGTTTTAACGCCCCTTTCTATCCATTCTATCTTTCCGGTAATAAAATCTACGGCCTTATCGATAAAATCCACGGTAATCCCCGCCGCGGTATCTATGATATCATTAACGGAATTTTCCGTACCATTGTATAATACTTTTTTTAATTCCTTTTGAAGCATTCTGTCCGGAATCCTCCGGCTGAGGACCGATACCCGGGCGGGGAGGGGCGCCGGATCTCCGGAACGGGCCGTCTCCCCGCCGCTCATGGCCTGTACCGCCTCCACCGCCAGGGCCCAGGGGGAGTCGTCAAAGACCACCTTGACATCCTGGGAGGTCAGGGCCGGATCAATCCAGGAGAAAAGGATCACCGCGGTTCGTACCGCTTCCTCGAAAAAGCGGGGAGGGGCCCCGGACATCAGCACCGAAACCCCGGTGATGTCCTTTAAAGAGGTGCCTCCGTAGACATACTCAGGCTCCCCTTCCCAGCCCCCGTCCCGCAGCCCCTCGCTGAAGGACCGCCTTTCCTCCGGGGTAAGCCGGGGGTCCTGGAACACATAGACGCCGCCCCCGGCGGGGACCAGGAGGGCCGCCCCCCGGCCTGCCCGGTACAGGTCCCCGGCGGTATCGGTCGGGAGATACAGGACCTCCGCCTCCGTGGGGAGCCGCCCTCCCAGGACCACCGAGGGGATTTCCGGGTGAAGCCGGGCATAACGCCGGGCTCCCTCGACATAGCGGAAGGGGAAGAGGACCCCGTAGGGGCTGTCCTCAGTCTCCTCCACCGCCAGGGCCGCCATCTCCGAATCGGCGTTTTCCCCGATGGTTACGATTTTAACCGGACGGAAGAGCCGGAGGGCCGTCTCCGCCTGTTTTATCCGGGTCCTCCAGGGCCCGTAGATCCCGTCAAAGAAGGCGTCCGATACCAGGATTACCGGAGGACGGAAAAAGGCGAACCATATCCCCAGGGCGAGGACGGCAAGGACCAGGAACGCGGCGAGACCGGCAATGATGAAGCGTAGTTTTTTCCCCTTCGAGGCCATATTTGAACCATACCGCCCGCCCCTCCCCAGGTCAAGCCCTCTTGCCTCCCGCCGCGTGCCCGTTGTTCCCTTGCCCTGATTTTTTCCCTTGTCCTAAATAAAAAAATGGTATACTATCAGAAGATATGAACCAGGTGATGAATAAGGTTGTAAACAAGGTTATTGTGGACAAGGTTATATTGTGAACAAGGTTATATTAAAGGCGGAGGATCTGGACGGTTTTCTCACCGAAGCCGATAAGGAGGCCATTGCGCGGATGGATGAGTTCTACCGTCACGTCATGACCTGTTTTACCATCCTTTCCAC
>JAITRV010000058.1 GCA_031288215.1 Spirochaetaceae bacterium
TCCGCAGCCCGAGACGTATTACTTCCTCTTTGACCGGCCCGAAGGCTTTGGCGCCAGCTTTGTGGGGGACGAGGCGTACAAAAGCGTCCACCGCAGTTTTTCTGCCATCCCCGGCGGCAAGACCCACCCCCAGGTCTGCGCTCCGGGCTATGTCATGTATACCTGCTGGATGATCCGGCACCTCGACGGCAAGCCCTGGACAACCAGGGTGGACGATCCGCGGTACACCTGGCTCAATGACGCCGCGGCGCTGAGCCGGAGCGCGGAAGCGGTTAACAAAAAGTAAAGGGAAATAATATGAAACAAAAAAGAATAAAACTGGGCATAGCCCCCATTGGCTGGACCAACGACGACCTCCCCGAATTGGGGGGGGAGATTCCCTTTGAACAGTGCGTCAGCGAAATGGCCCTGGCGGGATTTTCCGGCAGCGAGGTGGGGAACAAGTACCCCAGGGATCCGGATGTCCTCAACCAAAAACTAAAACTGCGGGGCCTCACTATTTGTAACGCATGGTTCAGTTCCTTCCTCACCACCAAGCCCTACGAGGAAGTGGAGGCGGAGTTTATACAGCACCGGGACTTCCTCCACGCGGTGGGCGCCAGGGTCATCGGCGCCTCCGAACAGGGCCACTCCATACAGGGCAGGGAGGAGCCCATCTTCGACCACAAGCCTGTCTTTACCGATGAGGAGTGGGAGCGCCTGACCGACGGGCTGAACAGGCTGGGCAAACTGGCGGCGGAAAAGAAGATGAAGCTGACCTACCACCACCACATGGGAACCGGCGTGCAGACCGCGGAGGAGATCGACCGGCTTATGGAAAACACCAGCCCGAAATACCTGGGGCTCCTCTACGACACGGGGCACCTGGTGTTTGCCGGGGAGGATCACCGCGCTGTGCTGAAAAAGTGGATAAAGCGGATTGGTCATGTGCACCTCAAGGATCTGCGCGGGGCCGTTCGGGAACAGGCGGTCGCGGAAAAGTGGTCTTTCCTCCATGCGGTCAAGTCCGGGGTCTTTACGGTGCCCGGCGACGGGGACATCGACTTTAAGCCCCTTTTCAAGGCCCTGCAACAGGCGGATTACAAGGGCTGGTGGGTGGTGGAGGCCGAGCAGGACCCCGCCAAGGCCAACCCCCTGGAATACGCGCTCAAGGCCCGGGCCTATATCAGGGATAAGGCGAAAATTTAAGGGGCGGGCAGAAACGGCGCGATGGAAGATTTCGTTCTGACCATGAGCAATATCTCCAAATCCTTTGCCGGCAACGAGGTGTTGCATTCGGTGTCCTTCAACTTGCGGGCGGGAGAGACCCATGCCCTGATGGGGGAAAATGGTTCGGGGAAATCGACGCTGATGAAGATCCTCATGGGGATATACCAGCGGGATCGGGGGATCATCAGGCTGTTCGGGGAGGAACGGGCCTTTTCCAACCCCGCGCAGGCGCTGGAACACGGGATCGCCATGATACATCAGGAGCTTTCCCCGCTGCTGGATATGGAAATAGCGGAGAATATCTTTATGGGCAGGGAAATTCGGGGCCGGTCGGGGCTGCTGGTGAATATCCGGGAAACCCGGCGACAGGCCGCGGAGCTGCTGGCCCAATTCGGCCTGGACCTGGACCCCACCGCCAAAATGCGGGCCCTCAGCGTTGGCCAGTGTCAGCTTGTCGAGATTATCAAGGCCATCTCGTGCAACGCGAAGATCATCATCATGGACGAGCCGACTTCGGCTATCACGGAGCGGGAGGCGGAGCTTCTTTTTGAACAGATCCACCGGCTGCGCTCCCAGGGGGTTTCCATCATCTATATTTCCCACAAGATGGAGGAGATCTTCAAAATAGCCGACCGCGTCACGGTTTTGCGGGACGGGAACTTCATCGGCGTGAGGAACGCCGCGGAGCTTGATCCGGGGGAACTCATCACGATGATGGTGGGGAGGGAACTCTCCGATGTGTTTCCGAAAAAAAACGTTCCCCTGGGGGAGACGGTTCTGCGGGCCCGGAACATATCCCTGGGAAACCGGGTCAGGCGGGTCGGCTTCGAACTGCGGCGGGGGGAGATTCTTGGCGTCGCGGGGCTGGTGGGCGCCGGCAGAAGCGAGCTGGTGGAAAGCATCTTCGGGCTGCGGAAAAAAGACGGCGGCGAGGTGGAGCTGCGGGGCCGTCCCGTGTCTATCCGCCGCCCCGGAGACGCCATCAGGCAGCGCGTCGCCCTGATCACCGAGGACCGCAAGACGACGGGGCTTAACCTGCGGGCTTCGGTCGGCAATAATATCACCATTGTTTCAATACGGGATCTGACCACACGCGGACTTTTGAACCGGCGGAAGGAACAGGACTGCGCGGCCGCTTTTATGGAGAAGCTGCGGATCAAGGCCCCGGGGAGCGGGACCCAGACCCTGTCCCTCAGCGGCGGCAACCAGCAGAAGGTGGTTATCGCCAAATGGCTGGTGGGAGATCCCGACATCATCATCATGGATGAACCCACCCGGGGCATTGATGTGGGGGCCAAGCGGGATATATACCTCCTTATGGGCGATTTGGTGGAAAAGGGCAAGGCCATCGTCATGATCTCCTCGGAAATGCCGGAACTCATCGGTATGTGCGACCGGATTATCGTTTTGACCGAGGGAAGGCTGACCGGCGAATTTGATCGGGGCCAGTTTTCCCAGGAAGCTATCATGTGGCGCGCCGCGGGCGGAGGTCCGGCGGCAAGCGGCGGCGGGGAAAAAGGGGGCGGACATGACCGGCAAATCGGCCTTTAATCCGATTAGGCATCTCTCGGCGGTTCGGGAATTCATGATGCTCATTATCCTGGCCCTTATCATCGTGATTCTGAGCGTCCTTTCCCCCGCCTTTGCGGATGTCAAGAATTTCATCAATATCTTCAAACAGGCGGCGATTAACGGCATCCTGGCAACGGGGATGATGTGCGTCATCCTGACCGGCGGCTTCGATCTCTCGGTGGGCTCCATCGTGGGCTTTACCGGCGTTATCGCCGCGCTCTTTGCCCAGGGCCGGTATCCCATCGCGGCGCCGGTGCTGCTTTCGATCCTCAGCGGCCTGGCCATCGGCCTGGTCAACGGATTCTGCGTTTCCTGGCTGGCGATTCCCGCGTTTGTCGTTACCCTGGGCACCCAATCCATCGTCCGGGGGCTTGCCTACCTTGCCTCCGGGGGGATGCCCATCTTCGGCGTAACCCGGGCCTATGAAAAAATTGCCGGGGGACTGATCCTGGACTTTATCCCCTTCCTGGTGATCTACTATATTTTGATCGTGCTGTGCTTCGGCTTTATCCTGACAAAAACGGTTTATGGCCGGAGGATCTACATGACCGGGGGGAACGCCGTCGCCGCGGAGGTTTCGGGGATAAACGTCAATCGCATTAAAATGTCGGTCTACGGCATCTGCGGCCTGCTTTCGGGGGTCGCCGGATGCCTCCTGACCTCCCGGACCATTTCAGGCTCCCCGGTCACCGGCCAGGGCTATGAGCTGGACGCCATTGCCGCGGTGGTCATCGGGGGCATCAGCCTGGAGGGGGGTTCCGGAAAGTGGTATGGGTCGATGATCGGCGCCCTGATGCTGGCGGTTATCAGTAACGGCCTTGACATTATGCGAGTCCCTTCGTACTACCAACTGCTTTTTAAGGGAGCCATCATCGTTGTCGCGGTTTTCCTGGACGTTCACGGGAAATCAAAACGGAGGTAACCCGTTTTCGGGTTAACATACACTATAGGAGGAGGAAGGTATGAAAAAATTTGCGGTTCTTTTGGCGGTTCTGGCGCTCTTGGGCGCGGCCGCCTACGGGAGGGGCGGCAGCCAGGGAGACAGCGGCAAGCCGGTGTTTATGCTGTGTATCAGCCACATGACCAATGCGTTCACCACGACGGTTGCCAACAGTATGACCGACGCGGCCAAGGCGGCCGGGGCGGAACTCATCATCAATGAAGGCGGAAACGACATCAGCCGGCAGATCAGCCAGATTGAGTCCGGCGTCAACCAGAAGGTCAGCGCCATCATCATCGAGCCGGTTTCCGTCAACGGGGTCATCCCCGCGGTGGAAGCCGCCATGAAGGCCGGCATTCCGGTGATCATCTTTAACCAGCGGATCAGCGATCCCTCCAAGGCCACCACCTTTGTGGGGGTTTCCAACGACACCCTGGGGGCTTTGGAGATGCGGCGGGCCGTGCAGGATCTGGGGGGCAAGGGCAATGTGGCGCTCCTCCTGGGACCCATGGGATCCGACGGTCAGTTGGGCCGGTCCAAGGGCTATGCCGATGTCCTTGCCGAAAACCCCAATGTGAAGGTGGTGTTTGAAGAAACGGCCAACTGGACCACCGAGGAGGCCCTGAGGCTGGTGGAAAACTGGCTGCAGACGGGAACCACGATCAACGCCATTGTCTGCCAAAATGACGGCATGGCCCTGGGAGCGGTGAAGGCGGTGGAAGACAAGGGGCTTTCGGGCCAGATCAAAGTATACGGCCTGGACGCCGTGCCGGACGCGCTCAGGGCGGTGCAAGAGGGCCGCCTGGAGGTTTCGGTTTCCCAAGCCACGGAACGGCAGTCCCGGATGGCTGTCGATATCGCCATGAAGCTGTACCGGGGCGAAAGCGTTCCTATGGAAAATCTCGTGGAAGGGGAAGTCATCGACAAGGCCAACGTGGATCAGCATCTGTAAGGACCCGCGCAGTAATACAATGCCATGACCAACCGGTCATGGCATTGCTGCGCAGGACCTCAGTTTGGGTCAGGTTCCGTGGGCCATGGTTCCGCGGAACCGGCTCGATAGCGGTTGTTGTTCAGAAACCGGAGTTTCCGAACAACTTTATATTATAGAATTAAAAATCCTGCGAACAAGGAGGCCCCATGCGATTCGGGATAAACACCCTGGACGATGTGGCGGTGTACAACAAAACGGTGCTGTGCCGGGTGGACATTAACCAGCCGGTGGACAAGGCGACGGGCGTCCTGAAGGACACTTCCCGCATTGAAGCCTGCGTCCCCACGATTCGGGAGTTGAGCGACAAGGGGGCGAAGCTGGTCCTCCTGGCCCATCAGGGCAGCGACATTGAGTACAAAAACTTCTACACCACCGAGCCCCACGCAAAGGCGCTGGAGTGCTTCCTGGGCCGGGAAGTAAGGTTCATCGACGATGTCTGCGGGCCCGCGGCGCGGGGGGCGATCAAAACCCTTCAATCGGGGGAGATCCTCCTCCTGGACAATGTGCGCTTTGTGTCGGAGGAACAGACCCTCTTTGAAACGAGGCTGCTCCTGTCCCACGAAGAACAGGCAAAAACACTG
>JAITRV010000111.1 GCA_031288215.1 Spirochaetaceae bacterium
CGGTCAATGAGTAAAATGTCAAGACGCAACAGAAATGTCCCCTCCGCCAAGGGGGCATTTCTATTGCGGTTTAACCGGCGTTTTTTTACTGGTTAGCGTTCCCGCGAACCTTCGCTTCGATTCGGCCTCGCGGTTAAAAATTCCCTCCCGGTACGCCTCCGGGCGCTACCTCCCCTGGGGGGAATAGAGGTACTTGAAGTAATCCATGTCGGTGGACAGGACCTTTTCAAACTGCGGCATGGTCGCCCGGTAGGATTCCACCGCCCGCCAGAAGTCGAAGAAGCTGCGGTCCTGGTTGTAGGCCTCCGCGTAGATCCGGGACGCCTCGGCGTCCGCGGCGCCCCGGATGGCCTCGGCCTTTTCGTAGGCCGAGGAGAGGACGGACCGCCGCTCGTTGTCCATCCGCCCGAGCCAGAACGCCTTTTTCCCCTCCCCCTCGGAGCGGAAGGCCTGGGCGATCTGGTTCCGTTCCTTGATCATCCGCGCATAGACGCTCTGGGTAAGCTCGTCGGAATAGCGGATCTGCCGGGCCACCACGTCGATAAGCTCAATGCCGTATTCGGGCACCATCCGCCGGGACCGGGAGAGGATCTCCTCCGCCAACTGCCGGCGGCCCTTCTGGATGGGCTCGTAGGTGGCTTCGCTCTGGAGCGAATCGGTGAGTTCCGCATCGATCTCCACCCCTATCCCCAGGGCGTCCACGGCCCCGCTCCGCTCCATGATGATGTTGGAATTCCGCACCGTTTCCCGGAGGTAGTTCTCCGCCACCACGGTCCTCACCTCGGAGTCGATGATTTCCGCCAGCTTGGAGTAGGCCGCCCCCACGGTGGAGATGGATTCGTAGAACTTCTGGGGGTCCGCGATCCTCCACCGGGCGGTAATATCTACCCAGATGTACTGCTTTTCCCGGGTGGGCATACTCTTCTGTTCCCCGTCCCAGGCCATGATCCGCTTGGGATACCGGACCACCTGATCGATAACGGGCATTTTGACGTGGAACCCCGCTTCGGTTACGACGTCAACCAGCTTCCCCATCTGAACGATCACCGCCTGCTCCCCCTCGTCGATCACGTAGAAGGGGCCTGCCGAGAAGACGCCGATGAGGAGTCCGGCGATAATTGCCAGGGACAAAAGGAGCTTGTTCATCAGCGGCCTCCTTGGGCGGGGGTTGAGAGGTTCCGCAGGGGGAGGAAATTGTCCAGGTTCCGGTCGATCAGGGTGGTTCCCTGGCTGTCCTTGAACACCTCCTCAATCATCTCGTAGTAGAGCCGTTGCCGGGTAACCTCCGGGGCCCGGCGGTACTCGTTGTAGACCAGGTTGAACCGTTCCACCTCGCCGTTGGCCTGGTTGACCCGTTCCGCGGCATAGCCCTGGGCCACCTGGATCCGCCGGTCCGCCTCCCCCTTGGCCTTGGGGATCTCCTCGTTATAGACCTGCTGGCCCTCGTTGATCAGCCGGTTCATATCCTGGATCGCCTTGTTCACGTCGTCAAAGGCATCCTGCACCCCATCGGGGGGATCGATGTTTTGGAGTTTCACCGCGATCACGTTGATCCCCAGGCCGTAGTTACGGAAGGTTTCGTTCATAAAATCGGTCCCCTCCGCCTCGATGGCGCTCCGTTCCGCTCCCATGATGTCCATGATCGTCCGGTCCCCCACCAGCATATTGATGGCCGACCGGGAAACGTCCTTGATGGTCTCGGTCCGTTCCATCACGTTAAACACCCAGGCCGTGGGGTCCACCACCCGGTACTGGATGATCCATTCAACTTCGACGATGTTGAGGTCCCCGGTCAGCATGGTGGATTCGTTGGTCTGGTTGGTATAGGTGGAAGAAATCCCGCTGCTCAGGGTCCGGAAGCCGAACTGCTCGGTCTGTACGTTCTTGACGTTCACCAAATAGTGCCGGTCTATGCCCAAGGGGAGCTGCCATTGCAGCCCCGGCTCCTTGATAGTATGAAAACGGCCGAACCGGGTTACCACCGCTTCCTCGGTCTGGTCCACGATATAAAAACTCGTCCAGAGAAAAACGATCAGGGCGATTCCGCCGACAACCAGGGCAATCAGACCCGGCCGTAACCACTTCGAGAGTACCGAAGGGGTGATATTCCGCATGGGCAGCCTCCTTGAAATAAGCGCGCCCTTCCCCCGCGGGTTTACCGGGCAACGATCTCCAGTATATGCCCTCCTGCCGATAGTTCCAAGCCCCCCCGGATACGGGGGACGCCCAAAAGCCCGTACTTTTGCTCGGGAGCCTCCTCCGGGGCCGAACGATCCGGAAGACCTGCATAAGGCGAAAAAAACGCCCCTTACAGAAAGATTCTTTCATCCATGTATAACTTCCTCAAGAATCATATCAAGAAAATTATCATCTTCTTTTGGAAAATCGAGTAGGAGGCTACCCATTACCTGAGTAGCCGTCCTCTCACACCACCGTGCGTACGGGTCCGTACACGGCGGTTCAATGGGCGAGTATAGGGACTCGTAATTTCAGGAGAAGCC
>JAITRV010000164.1 GCA_031288215.1 Spirochaetaceae bacterium
GTGGAGGCCCCCATCCGGCGGGAGCCCCTGACGTAGGTTTCCCATCCCGCCCGGAACACGGCGCCGGGGTTGATCCCGAAGTGGCCGTAAAAGTACCGGTCCTCCTGGAGCAGCACCGCCTCGATCAGTTCCGGGGAGAAGTCCCCCAGGGCGGTCCGGGCCCGGTACTTGTCGTCGGCGCTGAGAAAAATGTTGACCAGCTTCCCGTTCCGGTCAAGATAAACCGGGGAAAAAGAAACCCCCTCCAGCACATCGAAAAAAACGACGTTCCACCCGAGGAAGAGGGCAAGGCCCGCCGCCAGGGCTCCCGCGACAACCCAAAGCCGCCGGCGCGCCTTTTTCCCTCTCCCCTTCATAATAGCTGTTAACCGTCTATCTTCAGCGGGTTCTGGGGCCGCTGGGCCCAGACGCTCTTGTCGTACATGGCCTCCGCGAAGAGGGGCGGGGCGGTAAAGCTGCCGCTGTTGATCGCCCGGGCCTGGTAGCTAAAGGATTGGACCCGGTTTGCCAGGGTTCCGTAAATCACTATCCGGTCTTCCCGGACATCCACATAATCGGGCTTCCAGGAGGATTCCGATTCCGCCTGACGGATCGATTCAATATCCGCCTCCAGCCCCGCGGGCAGGAGGTCCACCACGGCCACGTTGAAGACGCTCCGGTTTGAAAGGCTGCGGAAGCTGAGTTTTACCTGGACCACCTCCCCCACCTTGGCGGAACTGATAACCTGGCCCGATTCGTTGAGGAATTCCCGGTACACCTCAATGCCGTTTTTGATCTCCTCCCCGGGCGGTTCCCGGTCAAAGCCCCCGGCGCTTATCTGGTAGAAGAGGTTCAGGTTATCCCGGTTTTCCAGGCGTATCTTTTCGGCTTCCCCGGAGAACGGGGCGGTAAAGAGGATGGTTCCCGCGGGTTTCAGGTCCCGGCTCCGCTTGTCCGCGAGGATTTCCAAGACCCGGAAATTGCCGGTCTCCGCGCCGGGGACCGCCTTGAGGTAGGCGTCCACCGCCATGAGGGCGAAGTTGGCGGAGATGGTGGTGTAGGACTGGGCTTCAAGCCGCTCCGCCATGGAGAGGAGCAGGGATTCGGAGATGTCCCCCAGCCGCCGGGGGAAATGCCGGGCCACCATGTTGAGGTACAGGGCCTGGTACATGAGTTCGTCGATGTACATGAAGGAATCGTCCCGGGCGAGGGTCCGTTTGATCCGCCCCAGCAGGGCCGAGGCGTCGGCTTCCTTTTTCAGCAGGGCGTAGGTCCCCGCCAGGTAGAGGCCGGGGAAGCCGGTATCCAGTTCCCGGCTGTCTTTTCCCATGTCCTTTTTCAGGGATTCAATCAGGGTGGTAGTAACCACCTCGTTCAGGGTGAGGACGTAGATGGCGTAGGAACGGCAGGAAACGGCGTACCAGGAATCGCCGCCGCCGGCAATATTCCGCAGGGCCTGGAGCAGCCGGGCCATGATCCCCGGCGCCACGTAGTAGCCGCTGTTCCGGGCCTCGGTGAGGAAGTGGGCGGCGTAGATCGTTACCATGGGGTCCGAGGGGGAACGGGAAGTCCAGGGGCCGATGTTGCCGTCCTCCTTCATCCGGGCCTGAAGGATGCCGATAACCCGGTTGACCCCCGCCTGGGCCTCTTCCCGGCTCAGGTCCAGATCCCGGAAAAGCCGGGTGTAGAGGAGGGGGAAGGCCGCGCTGGTAAGCTGTTCCGAACAGCCGTAGGGGAAGGTGTTGAGGTAGAAATAGAGCCCCCGGGCCATCCCCGTGGGGAGGTAGGAGAGGGCCGCTTCCCGGGTGTGGAATTCTTCGTAGAGCCGCCGGTCTATGGTGATTTCGGCATTTTTGCCTCTGATTGCCCCGGAGTAGAGGGAGACCCGGTAGGGCACGGCGGGGCGGACGCTCATATAGGCGGCCAGTTCCGAACTCTCCCCGCCCCTGGAGGCGGTAAAGCGGATCTCCGCCGCGCCCAGAGGACCCGCGGCCTTAACGGGGATCTTCAGGGTCTCGTCCTTCCCTTCGGGGATGGCAAGATCAAATTCGGCCGGCCCCGTCAGGGCCAGATGGGGGGAGGGGGCAGCCCTGAGGCGTACCGAGGCTCCCTCGCCCGATCCCTTCTGGTTGTTGGTTACGGTGAGGCTTAGCTCAAACTCGTCCCCCGGCGCGGCCATCATGGGGGCGTTGGGGGAGATGATGAAGGTACTCCGCAGGAGGGAACGATCCTCCCCGGCCCCCAGGGCGTCGCCGGACACCGTTACCGCCATGACCCGGAGGGTTCCGTTAAAGTGATCCGGCACCTTATAGGAAACTTCCCGGATTTCCGGGCCCGAATCGAGGATGCCGGACCAGTAGGCCACCGGCGCGTTCTGCCGCCGCTTGAAGGGGTTGAGGTTCCGGGAGAGTTCCTCGTAGCCTTCGCCGCCCCCCATGGCCGAAAGGGACCGGGCTATGGAATATTCGGGCAGGGTCAGGTCGAGGATCTGGGCGGTCCGCACTTCCAGGGCCCGCTTCTGAAAGAAAAAACCCAAGGGATCCGGGGTCCGGTAGCCCGCGAGCTGGAGGATCCCCTCGTCCACCGCGTAGATGAGGATCTTCCCCCGCCGGGGGGTGGAATACTTGATCACGAAATTCTCCCCCGGCTTTGCCTCACCGGGAATGTCGAGACTTACCCGATTGGTCCGGTTCTCCCGGCTGATGGAAAAGGGAACCGCCCCGTAACTGAAGGGGGACATGAAGATCTCCGGGGAATTCCGCGCCCGGAGGTACTGGACGTTCACGTAGCCGTTCCCCTCAAGCTCCGGGGGAACCGCGATGGTCTGGGTGGAGGTTTCCCCGGTACTGCGGAACCACTTGTGGGCGTAGACCCGGTCCCGCTCGACGGTGATAAGCCCCGCCCCCGCGTAGGGGGCCTTGATCATCAGTTCGATGGTTTCCCCGGCGCTGAAATCGCTTTTGTTGAGGCGGATCTCCAGTTCCGCGGTCCGGTTGAGGCTCCGCTGGATGTTGGTCGTTCCCGCCACGGTAAAGGCCACCCGGTTGTACTCCATTTCGTCGGGCCCCGTGATGACCAGCCGGTATTCGCCGGGGCTGCCCGAGGGGAGGCTGTAGTCCAATCCCCCCTCGGGGATGGCGATTTTTTCGGAAGAAACGGGGTATTCCTTTTGGATGGACTGGTACTTATACACCCCGTTGGGCTGCCGCACCAGGGCCGAAACATACCGGAGTTCCAGGAGGGAGAGGGTGATGTCGTCCACCGCGGTCCGTTCCGCCTGGGGGTTTATGGCGATAAGGGAGATCTTCCGCACCGCCTCCCGCTGGATATAGTCCAGGTTCCCGTCCGCCTTGTAGCCGATAAGCCAGGGGAGGGGGCTCACGTAAAGGGAAGCCTCGGCGGAGACGTTCCGACCGCTCCCCTTTTCAAAGGCTTCGGCGTAGAAGCTGAGGGCGTAGGTGGCCTTTTCAAATTTCGCCAGATCCAGGGTGAATTCCGCCTCCCCCCCGGCGCCGGTGGACTGGGTTCCCAGAAATTCCTGGTAACTGTTTTTCTTCAGATAGGGGTCCTGAAACTGGTAGTCCCGGTACTGGCGGAAGTACTGGTGCCCCGGCGACAGGTTCATCTGGGCCTTTACC
The DNA here is from genome assembly GCA_031288215.1 of Spirochaetaceae bacterium. GTDB lineage: Bacteria > Spirochaetota > Spirochaetia > Treponematales > Breznakiellaceae > JAIRMO01. The sequence continues at coordinate 3,618 of JAITRV010000164.1, forward strand.
TCGTTCCCCGCGGCGGGGCTTCCGAAGAGGTTCCGCACCCGTACCAGGGCCTTGAGCCGGGCCGGGGAGATCCAGCCTCCCTGGGGCAGGGTTCCCTCCCCGGATTCGGGGGCAAAGACCGCGCTGACGTTCAGGGTGTCCGGGAGGAATTCTTCCACCCTCACCGTCTGGGAGCCCAGAAAGACCCGCTGGTCGTTCCGGTCTTCCCGGATCACGTAGACCGAGGCGGTATAGGTTCCCGTGGGAGACCAGGCCTGGGTGTCAAAGCGGATCTCCTCCATCCCCTCGGGGGAAAGGCTGATCCGCCTGTTGAAAACCTCCGCCCCCCGGGGATCGGTGACCGTATACTCCAGGGGCGTTCCCCCCAGGTTCACCGACCAGTCCCCGGATTTGACCGCCATGCCGATCCGCACCTCCTCGCCGGGCCGGTAGAGCCCCCGGTCGGAAAAGAGGAAGGCCCGCAGGGTTTTGGGGTCCCCGGCCCCCTGTATACCCCCCACGTCAAAGGAGGAATAATCCAGGCTCCGGCCCGAGGCGCTGTAGGGCATGAAGGACATATCCTCCCCGGAACGGACCGTGTAGACCGTGGGGGCCCGTTCGTTTCTGTATTCCGAAAGGTTCGGGATATGGAGGCGCCCGTCGGGGCCGGAATACCCGGACAGAATGGGGTTCCCGTTGAGGCCCAGCACCGTCACCGCCGCGCCAGCCACGGGTTCCCCGGTGGCGATGGACTGGACAAAGAGATCCCGGGTCCCGTCGGCGTTGGTTTTTACCAGGAAACCCAAATCGGTTACCAGAATGAGCCGCCGGTCAAGGTGACCGGAATCCCGGCTTTGGAGGGTAAAGACAAAGAAGCCGTGCCGCAGATTCCGGGAGGGAATATTCTCCAGATACCGGGAGAAATCAAAGGAAAAAAAGCCCAGATCCCGCTCGTTCCCCAGGGGGATATCGGCGTCTTCCTGGTACTGCTCGGTGATGTTGTACTGGTTAAAGGCGTAACTGCGGAAATTGAGATTGGCCATATCCCCGCTGAGCTGGGAGACCAGATGGTTAATATCGTCGGGCCTGATCCGGCCTATGTTGTAGCGGACCCTGGGGATTCCCCGGCCCATCATGGCCAGGCGTTTTTCCCCGGAAAAGGAGAGGATGGAGCCTTCGGACAAGATGGCCAGCTCCTTGGGATACTCCTTTACCGGGAAGATGGTTTCGTAGGCATCGTTTAAGACATAGCCCCCGTAGAATTTGGCGCCCTTGTTCAGTTTTACATAGATGTACCGCCCCGGCTCAACGGAGAATTTATAGCTGTTCACCGCGTTGTAGGCCAGCTCGTTGGGAATCGCCTCCAGATCGAGCTTTCGGGACAGGGCCAGCACCTCCGGTACCACCCGGTCAGGGGAGTCCCAACGGTAGTTCTTTACCCCCCTGATCCCCGGCAGTTCCGGCAGGTCCGCCGGCAGTTCCCAGGCGCCGATGTTTTGGGCAAGTTCCTCCGCCCCGATGGTTCCCCGGGTGGAGAGAACGAAGACCTGGTCGTACTCCTGGTCGCCGTTTTTGATGAGTTCATGGGAAAAATCCTCCACCCGGACATAGGCGGACATCCCCGGAATAGTCACGGAAAAACCGAGGGAGCCGCCGGGGCTCCCTTCGCCGCTCGCGTCCCGGACCCCCTTTTTGACCGTGATCCCCATGGTTACGTCTTTGGCGGGCATGCCCAGGGCCTCGGAAACGATGTAGGCTTCGGTAAAGTCCCTGTTGTAACTCACCGTAAAGGCGTAGCGTTTCTTTTGCAATGACCCCGAATCCGCGCCGATTTCCGGCTCTATGCCGATGTTCTGTTCCAGGGAAAGAGGATCCATGGGATAATTGGCCCGGATGGTGACCAGGACCCGTTTAACGGAACTGTCCTCGGGATCGATGTAGAATTCCGCCTCCCCCTCCCAAATCGAAAAATCTTCTATCGAGAAAGAAAGGGAGGAATCAACCCGGATATGGGGAGGAAAAAAATCCCTGGCAAA
>JAITRV010000191.1 GCA_031288215.1 Spirochaetaceae bacterium
ATCCTCGGCGGCGTCCTCACCGGCATCGGCCAGTTCTTCCCCCTGCGCTGGACCGCCTTTGCCGGGGAAAGCACCTTCGCCGAGATGCCCGCGGCCAACGCCATTTTCTTCGACTTCAGTTTCGCCGGCCTGCTGCGAAGCTGGCTCATGGGCGTGCTCACCGCGTCCCTCTTTACCCTGTTCCCCAGCCTCAAGAGCGCCTTTGTGGAACCGGTGGAAGCGTTACGGAGATAGGAAAAAGTTGATAAGAGAGGAGGGAGGAGTTAGAAGGGAGGAGTTTTGTTGGTTAAGGGCTTTTCCGTACTTCCCTCGTCATCTTTAACTCCTCACTCCTCTCTCCTAATTCCTCACTAAAAAAAACAGGAGGTTTATGATGAGCGGAAGAATGTTTTGTGTAGCGCTTGTATGTGCAATGCTGGCGGTCTCATTCGCTTATGGGCAGAATCCGTCCGCGGCGGAATTGTTACGGCGGGTGGATAACAACGAGATTTACACCACCATCGAGTACGAGGGGGAGATGATCATCGAGTATCAGAACCGGCGTTTTGTAAAAACCATGCGGGCCTGGGCCCGGGAGAACGCCGACAGCTTTATCGAGTTCACCAATCCCGAAGACCGGGGAACCAAGTACCTCAAGAAGGGGGGGCGGCTCTACGTGTACTCCCCGGATACCGAGGAGGTGATGCTTATCTCCGGACACATGCTTAAAGAGTCCATGATGGGTTCCGATATGTCCTATGAAGACACCATTGAAAACGAGAACCTCTCCGCCCGGTACGATCCGGTTCTTACGGGTTCCGAAACGTGGAACCACCGGGAATGCTGGGTTCTTGACCTTGCCGCGAAGAAACGGACCGAAAGTTACCCCAAGCAAAAGCTCTGGATCGACAAGGAGACCGGGGACTGCCTCCACTACGAGCTTTTCGCCCTGTCCGGCGCGAAGCTCAAGGAGTACAACCTGCTCAGGGTGGAGGTGATCGGGGGCCGCCGTTTCCCGGTGGAAATCGAAATCCGGGACCTCTTGCGGAGGGGCAGCAGGACCGCCCTGGTGATGCGGAACGTGGTTCCGGACCGGCCTATTCCGGATTCGGTGTTTAGTACCAGGAACCTGGAGCGGTAGTGAGGAGGATTGTGATGATGCGTTTGAATATGGTGCCAGGCACCTGTTTGGCGGCGGCGGTTTTTGTATGTATCGCGGCGGGGGCGGGTTATGCCCAGGGGGTGGAGTTCTCCGGGGTTTTGGACAGCACGGTTACCTTGGGCGCCGGTGCGGGGGCGGGCTTCTTCTACGGCGTTGAGGAGTACGCCAATCTGCGGATGACGGCGAAGCTCCGGGAGGGGGTGGCTTTTTACGGGGCCCTGAACCTTACCGCCCTGGCGGGCAGTCCCGCGGCGGCCGCGGCCCCGGCCTTTACCGCCGGGGAGAACTACGCCGCGGCCCTGGAATTGGAACGGCTCTCCTTCAGGCTCAACGGGGAGTACCTGGACTTTGACGGCGGCCTTATGCGGATCGCCTTCGGCTACGGGCAGGTTTTCGGGTCCTCGGACTTCCTCAACCCCAAGAATCCCCTGATCCCCGACGCCCGGCCCCGGGCGGTCCTGGGGGGAACCCTTTCGGCCTATCCGGCGGATTCCCTCAAGCTCAGGCTTTTCGGCGCGGCGCCGAAGAACCCCCTGAGTCCGGACGGGGCCGGGGGCCTCCTGGGAATTGCCGGGGATCGGCACGGGGACCGCCTCAGCCTTCAGGCCCTCTACGCCTTTGAGTCCCCCCGGGAGGATTCCCCCCGGGGCATACACCGGCTGGGCCTCTCCCTCAAAGCGGACCTAAGCGTCGGCCTTGTGGCGGACCTGCTCTACACCCGGAATCCCCAAGCGGCTTTCGGCCCGGCGGGGCTTTCCGCCGACGCCGGCTTCGACTACTCGTTCCTTGACGGGGACTTCTACGTCCTCGCTGAATACCTCTACAACGGCGCCGCCTCTTCCACATCGGCCCGGGGCGGCAATCCGGGGTTCTCCGGGGAACATTTCCTCTATGCGGCCCTGCGCTACCGGGTGAATGACTATACCGGCCTCACCCTGGCCTGCCTTTCTTGCCTGGGGGACGGCTCCCTGGCGCCGATCCTTACGGGGGAGCATGAGCTTGCCCAGGGCTTCACCCTGAGCCTCTCGGCCCAGGCCCCGCTGGACCGGGCGGTCTTCTCCGGCGGCAGCGGCGGGGAACTGGGGCCGGAAAGAACCGGCAGCCCCTTCCGCTTCACCGCAAAAGCCCGGCTGCGCTTCTGATGACCGGAAGGTGCCTGGCACCAAAAACATGCGTTGCCCGCCCGGCAGGGTTCGTGTGGGCGGACCCAGGTCCGGATGCCGTTACGGGTTTTACTCCCCGGTATCCGCGAGTTCCCCCTCCCCCAGCAGGGGCTGCAGGTACTTCTCGATATATTCCCGCTTTACCCGCAGGAGTTCCTCCCGGGGAAGTTCGCTGAGGACCGACCAGCCCAGATCCAGGGTGCGCTCTATGCTGCGGTCTTCAAATTCCCCCTGGGCGAGGAAGTTCTGTTCCAGTTTATCCCCGAATTTGAGGTAGCGTTTGTCCCCCTCGGAAAGGTCCTCCTCCCCGATAATGGAGGCCAGGTTCCGCACCTGTTTGGCCTTGGAATAGGCCGCAAAAAGCTGGGCGGCCACGTCCTTGTGGTCCTCCCGGGTTATCCCCGGCCCGATACCGTCCTTCATGAGCCGGGAAAGGCTGGGGAGTTCCGCCACCGGGGGATAGAGCCCCCGATGGTTGAGGTCCCGGTCCAGGACGATCTGCCCCTCGGTGATATACCCCGAAAGGTCCGGGATGGGGTGGCTGATGTCGTCGTTGGGCATGGTGAGGATCGGGATCTGGGTGATGGACCCTGTGGAGTCCCGGATCTTCCCCGCCCGCTCGTAGAGGGAGGCCAGGTCGGAGTAGAGGTAGCCCGGATAGCCCTTGCGGCTGGGAACCTCCCCCCGCATGGAGGACACCTCCCGGAGGGCCTCGCAGTAGTTGGTCATGTCGGTCATCACCACCAGGACATGAAAGCCCTTTTCGTAGGCCAGGTATTCCGCGGCGGTCAGGGCGCAGCGGGGGGCCACCAGCCGTTCCAGGGAGGGGGCGTCCGCCAGGGACAGGAAGACCACCACATTGGCCAGGACCCCGGATTTCTCAAAATCATCGAGGAAGAACCGGGCCACATCGTATTTGACCCCCATGGCGCAGAATACCACCACGAAGGAGCCCTCGTCGCCCCGGATCTTCGCCTGCCGGACTATCTGGGCGGCCAGGTGGTTGTGGGGAAGGCCGTTCCCCGAAAAGATCGGGAGTTTCTGCCCCCGGATGAGGGTGTTCATGCCGTCGATGGCGGAGACCCCGGTCTGGATAAAGTCCCGGGGGTAGATCCGCGCATAGGGGTTGATGGGGAGGCCGTTCACGTCCCGCATCTGCGAGGAGAGGATCTCCCCGTACCCGTCGACGGGCTCCCCCAGGCCGTTGAAGACCCGGCCCAAGAGCCCCGTCCCCACCCGGAACTCCATGGGCTTATCCAGGAATTCGACCCGGCTGTCGTCGGCGGAGAGCCCCGTATTGCTCCCGAAAAGCTGGATGGCGGTCCAGTCCGCGCTCATATCCACCACCCGGCCCAGGCGCCGGCCCCCGTCCCGGTCGTAGACCGCCACCATCTCGTTAAAGCTCACGTTCCGGCCCCGGCGGGTCATCACCACCGGCCCCTCGATCCGGGTAAGCCCCCGGTATTCTATGCCCCTCATATTCGTCCCCTCATATTCGGCCCCCGATCACAGGACCTCCCGGTTCCGGTAGCTCCGCTCCAGTTCGTCCAGGCTTTTCCGCATCTCCTGTTCGAAATCCAGGAGCCCCTCGGGATCGTCGTTCTTTACCTCGTTCTTAATCCGGGAAAGCCGCTCCCGGACCGGGAGGGAACTGACCTTGAAGAGGGGCGCCCCCAGGCGTATGCAGATCCGGGCCTTTTGGTAAAACTCCATGATAAATTCCAGAATCCGCACCTGTTTGACCGGGGGACAGTACATATCCGCCTCGTCAAAGGAATTCTGCTGGAGAAAGCCCGCTTTGAGGATCTCCGCGGCCAGGAGGATCAGCCGCTGGTCGTCCGGGAGGGCGTCGGGACCGACGAGGCGGACGATCTCCGCCAGGCGCTGTTCCCGGTTGAGGAGGTCCATGGCCTCCCGGCGTAACTGGGCCCATTGGCCGCTGGCCTTCTCCCACCAGGGCTCCACCTCGGCGGCGTATTCGGAATAGCTGTCGATCCAACCGACGGCGGGATAATGCCGCGCGTTGGCCAGGTCCCGGTCCAGGGCCCAGAAGCAGCGGATGAAGCGCTTGGTATGCTGGGTGACGGGTTCGGAGAAATCGCCCCCCGGGGGAGACACCGCCCCGATGATGGAGACCGATCCTTCCTCCCCCCCCAGGGTGCGGACCCGGCCCGCCCGCTCGTAGAATTCCGCCAGCCTCGTGGGGAGGTAGGCGGGGAAGCCCTCCTCGGCGGGCATCTCCTCCATGCGGCCCGAAAGCTCCCGGAGGGCTTCGGCCCAGCGGCTGGTGGAATCCGCCATGATCGCCACGTGGTAGCCCATGTCCCGGTAGAATTCCCCCAGGGTAAGGCCGGTATAGATGGAGACCTCCCGGGCGGCCACGGGCATATTGGAGGTATTGGCGATGAGGATGGTCCGCTCCATCAGGGAACGGCCCGTGCGGGGGTCAACCAGGTGGGGGAATTCGGAGAGCACGTCGGTCATCTCGTTGCCCCGCTCCCCGCAGCCGATGTAGATGATCACGTCCGCGTCGCACCACTTGGCGATAGCGTGCTGGGTCATGGTCTTGCCGGTGCCGAAGCCCCCGGGAATCACCGCGGTCCCCCCCTTGGTGAGGGGGAAGAACACGTCGAGGACCCGCTGCCCGGTGATCAGGGGCTCGTCCGGGGCAAGCCGCCCCCCGTTGGGCCGGGGAATCCGCGCCGGCCACCACTGGGCCAGGGGAATCTCCTCCCCCCGGTCCGTCCGGGCCACCACCGTGTCCGGCCTATAGTCCCCCGGAGGGAGAAGTTCCGTGATCCTCCCCCCGCGGGTATTGGGGGGAACCATGATCTTACAGATGATGCTCTCCGTCTCCTTGACCGTCCCCAGGAGCAGGGCCGGCCGGGCTTCGACCGTTTCCCCGGCGGCCAGGGAGGCGCTCACCTGGGGATCGGGGACAAAGGGCCAGCGCTTATCGGCCTCCAGGGGTTCCCCCCGGCCGCCGGCGGCCATGAAGGGGCCGTTCTGACTGAACAGGGTCTCCAGGGGCCGCTGGATTCCGTCGTAGATGGTGCCCATAAGCCCCGGCCCCAGGAGGACCGAGAAGGGCCTGCCGGTGGACACCGCGGCGTCGCCGATCCGCAGGCCCGTTTCATCCTCGTAGACCTGGATCACCGCCTCATTCCCCTCCAGGCGGACGATTTCCCCGGTGAGCTGTTTCTCCCCTACGGCGACCACGTCGAAGAGCCCCGCGGCGCCGAGCCCCGCGGCCCGGATAATGGGGCCGGAAATCCGGATAATCCTGCCTTCAATCATCCACCGCCTCCTTACCCAGCAGGGCCGCGGCCAGTTCCGCCCGGCGATCCCGCAGCAGTTCCTCCACCAGGGCGTCCACGGAGGCGGTGATCCGCGCTACCTCCGTCTCCGCCGCCAGGGCGGGAAAATCCCCCCGGACCGGACCGCCCTCCTCCGAAATCCAGGAGGAAGCGGGCCATACCCGCCGGAGTATCCCCTCCGCCTCTTCCCGGCTCACGCCCCGGTATCGCACGGGAACGGGCTTGTCCCCCCCCTGCGCCTCGGGACAGTTCCCCAGGCGCAGGGCCAGTTCCCCCTCCAGGAGGGAGAGGAGCCGTTCCCGGGAAAGGCCCGAGAGGTAAGCCCTCATGGCGGATTTCAGGGAGGCCTCTACCCATTCGGTGTGGAGCCGCCGCTTGTCCAGGGGAAGGCGGGCCAGGATCTCCCTGCGGATCTCCTGGTCATGGGCTTCAAAGCGCTCCCGCAATTCCGCCAGGGCCTCCCTGATTTTCTCTTCCTCCGCCTCCTCGGCGGCTTTCACCGTTTCCGCGGCGGCGGCGAGGATGCGGTAGGCTTTTTTCCGGGCATCCTCCAGGATTTCCCGGTCCAGGGCATCGGTTGATCGCAGTTCTTCCATAAATAATCCTACACCCGTATGCCAATGGCTTCCCGGATGGAATCCATCAGGGTTTTACGGCTTTCCAGTTTCCCCATCATTCCGGGAACCTCCACCACCAGGGGATAATGACCCGAAAGCTGCCACTGGGTCAGCTCGTCCCCGAGGGCGTCCGCGGCTTCTTCGGTCATGATCAGGACCCGGCAGCTTTCGGCCTGGGGGAGGATCATCCCGGCGGTTTCATTCCAGCCCTGGGTGATCTTCAGAAAGGCCTCCCGGGTTTGGGCGGCGTCCCGTACCGCCTCCCCGTCGATCCCGACAAAGCGGAACGCGGTCACCAGTTCCTCGTCCCCGATAAAGAAGTAGTCCACGTCGTCAGAGAATGATGATCAGCAGGGCCACGAGGAAGCCCCAGAGACATATCCCCTCGGCAAGCCCCGCATAGGGCAGGGCCTTCCCGGAGAGTTCCGGGTTTTCACTCATGGCCCCCATGGCCGCCGCTCCGATCTGGCCTACCGCGATACCCCCGGCAATACAGGAGATCCCCACCGCCAGGGCCGCGGCAAAGTATTTCCACACCGCAGTCCCGGAACTTTCCGTCTCCGCCGCCGCCTCCGCAGCCTCGGCAAAAACCACGGCCCCCGGCAGGATGAACAGCATCAGAATCACAAGCACCACAACACGTTTCATTTCATCACTCCTCTAAAAAGCGGACCCTTCGCCGCTTAGGTTAATCGGACATTAACACGAAGTGTTAATGATTACTTCCGCAACAAGCGGGCTTGTCCGCTTTCAAGCGGCGGTTTCCCCGCTTACGTCCATCGGCCCGTAACACGACGTGTTATTACGGATGGCACGCTCTATCCGCCGGCGCTGTCCTCGACGGCCCGCTTACGGAACCGGAAGGGAGAAAATTCCACCCCGGTTTCGGTAAAGAACTTACTGAAAAATTCGTAGTATTGAAGCCGGATCACCTGGATGGCCACGATCATGCCCTCAAGGATGATGATCACGGCATTCCCCGCTATCATGATGATCGCGGAAAATAACGGCCCCGCGGCGATCCGGGAGACCATGCCGGACAGGGTGAAGACGATGAAGGAAAGCACCGCGTGGGAAAGGGCAAAGGCCCCCACCCGGAGAAAACTCACCGTATTGGAAATATAGGTGGAGGCGGTTTCCAACACCTCCACGAAGCCCTCCATGACGAATACCATGAATCCGTGTTCCAGAAGGGGCCGCTCTCCGGAAACGAGCCGCCATATCAGCGGGCCGAAGAAGATGCCAAAGACCGGAACAAGCAGCCCCACCAGGTCGAACCAGAGGAAGCGTCCCCCCGAGAGGATCCGCAGGGCGATAAAGAGGGCGTACCAGAAAAGCAGGGTCCCCGCGATGCCGGTTTTGGAGAAAAAGGCCTTTTCGTACTTTTTCAGGCTGCACTGGTTGATGATATTGACCAGGAGGCCCAGGGAGTTGAGGACCACCCCGACGGCGATGGTAAACCCAAAAAAGTAAAAGAGCTTTTCGATATTGCCCTTTTCCGGCATCAGGTGGAGGATCCGGTCCGGCGGCTCCCCGGAAATCCCGGCGATCCGCATGAAGAAGCCCGTCACCGCCCTGGTGGGGGCGATGAGGAGGTCCCCGTGGGTAAAGACCTCGCCGTTGAGGAAGCCCATCACCATGGAGCTTATCCCCACCGAGATGAGGGGCACCGAATACCTCCCGAATTTTTTCAGGACCCGGGACCCCCGCTTGCCGGTGAGCACTCCCAGGAGGAGGAGCACCAGGCCCTGCCCCAGGTCGCCGAACATGATGCCGAAGAGGACCGTAAAGAAAAAGGCCACCAGCGGGGTGGGATCGATGGTCCCGTAGAGGGGGGCCCCGTAGGAAAAAACCACCCGCTCAAAACCCCGGACAAAGGGGCCGTGGGAGAGGGACACCGGAACCTTTTCCCGGCCTTCCTTCACCTGGGCTATCTCGCCGGGGTCAAAGGCCTGGATCGCCACCCTTCCCTCGGTACAGCGCTCTAAATCCGCCACCAGGGTTTCCACGATATCCGCCGGGACCCAGCCGGAGAGGGCGTAGACGCTTCTGGTCCCCCGCAGCCTCCCCTTGAGCAGTTCCACCTGGGCGGCCATGAGGTAGGAAGCGGCCAGGCCGGCGAGGGTCTTTCCGTAATCCGCCGCCAGGCCCTGCCGGGTGGCGGCGATGTCCGCCAGTTCCTGTTCCGCCTCCTCCAGCCGGTCCTCAAGCCCCGCGAGGAGTTCCCTGGGGATGCCCTTGTAGCCCTCGGGGATGGCGATGGGGGAGAAGCCCTGGCGCTTGAGTTCCGAATCCAGGGCGAAACGGCCCTTCCGGGAGGCGGCGGCCAATACCCGGTCCCCTCCTTCCCCTCCCGGCCCCTGCCCCAGGGGGATGATCACCGCCCGGTCCGCGAGGCTGCGCTTGAGCTCCGCCTGTCTCTTGAAGTCCAGCCGGCCCAGCCGGAGGGTCAGATAGGAGAGCTGATCCAATTCGGAGAAGGGGGCGTTGAGGTTGGAAAACGCCCGGGACTCGTTGAGGGCTTCCTCCACCTTCCGCTTCTCTTCCTTCTCGTCGTTCTCCCGCTTTATCAGGGCCAGGATATGGCCGGTGATTTCCGCGGTCAATGCCTTTTCGGTGTCCCCGGGCAGATGGCTTGACTCCTCCGGTTCCTGGGGAAGCTCCGCCCCCAGATAGGCGGCGCCGATCTTTATCTTCTCCAGGCTCTCCAGGATATTCGCGTAGACTTCGGTATTCGGAACCTTGGAAGGGTCGTCCCCCCCTTCGGCGGAGAGGTGCATCACCGCCCGGCGGCCCAGATATTCGATCGCCCGGTCCGCATCCCGGCTGAGAATGGTGAGTTCGAGCCGCTTCATCTTTTTTGGCCGTATCATGGGGTTACCTCCAACATCGAAAAAATGTCCTCCGCGGACAGGCCGAGGCCAAGCCCCTCGGCGACGCTGGTTAAGATATCTTCTTCAAACTGTTTGAGTTTGATAAAACAGGCAATGGAATCAACGGTAAAGGGGGTCCGGTAAAAGGAACGCCGGGCCAGGCGGTACAGGTATTCCGACGCGGCATTCTGGAAGTACCGGGGATCAGCCCGCCAATGCTCGTCGCTTCCTTCCGGGTTTAACAGCGCCGCCCGCTTCCATTTTTCCCAGTCCGGGCGGTAATCCAGGGCCATGGACAGGGAGGCGCGGGCATCGTCCGCCAGGGTTTTTCCCCGGCGGGAGGCCGGGGAAGCCCCTTCGCCGTCATAGCGCCGGCCTATCCCGATGGGGATGAGAAACTCCTCGGTCTCCTGGGGAGCCATGCCGTAATAGGTCCTGAGCCTGAGGCTCCAGGCCGCGTTCCGCAGGGCAATCTCCTCGGAGAGGATCCGTTCAATGGCTTTCCGGTCCGCCGGGGCCAGGGAAAAGAGGGCGTTCCACAAATAGGTATAGTAGCGCCGGTCCAGTTCCATCTGAAGCCGGTTGAGGAACCCTTCATTCCGCCCTTCCTCCCCTTCGGGGAACATATCCACATCCAGGAGGAAGGCGAATTCGGTCCCCCGGAACATATCCTTGATCTGCGGGTAGGCGTCGAAATTCACCGTCCCAAAGGCCCCCAGTCCGGTAAATTCGGGCTTCTTCCCGCTTCCTTCTATAATACCCGCCAGGGCGTTCTTGACATCCCCGTATTCGTAGGAGCGGACCAGGCGGATGAGCAGTTCCGGGGGGTTTGCGAAGGAGTCCACGATGAGGGCAATCTGGTTCACCGACCGGTCGATGATCCGCCGTTCCAGGTCCCGCAGCAGTTCCCGCTCCGGGAGATCCCGGCTTGACCGGGGAAAAACCAGCCGGTCCAGTTCGGTGAGCCGCCCGACGGAACGGAGCCGGGACATCCGCTTTCCGACAAAGGATTTTCCGATGATCCCGCAGGCTTTGGCAAAGGCATAGGCCTGTTCTCCGGAGGGCATCAGCGCTTTCCCCGCAAAAAGCCGTCCACCGTCCTGCCGAAGGCCCCCAGATCCAGGGGCAGGATTTCCAGGCCCGCCCGGTAGGCGTCGAGTTCCCGTTGAGCATCCTCTTTCAAGCGGGTAAGGGCCTGCGCCGAGCGCTGTTCCAACTCCGTAATGAGGCGGCTGTGCTGTTCCTCAAAACGCGCGCGGTTATGCTTCTCCCCCTCGGCGATACGGTGATCCGCTTCGGCCTGGGCGTCGTCCACGAGGGCGGTAGCCTCAGCCTCAACCTCCAAAAGATGCCGGAGGACATCCTGTTCTTCCATGAAACGCCTGCTCTTTAATCAAGCTTCGTAAGGACATCCTCATACTTCTTTATGATCCCGTGGGCGCCCTGGGCGTCCTCCTGGGCCACCAAATCCGTATAAAACTTGGGGTTGTCCAATAACTCCGCCAGTCGTTTGAGATGCCGGAGGTGTTCTTCGCTGTCCCGTTGAGGGGCCAGCATCATGAAGAGCAGATATACCGGCTTGCCGTCCAGGGCGTCGTAGTCGATGCCCTTTTTTGAAATGCCCAGAACCCCGTGAACCCGGTCCACCGCGTTGGTCTTTCCGTGGGGAATCGCGATTCCCTTGCGGATACCGGTGGACATCTTCGATTCCCGGATCCGTAAGGCTTCCAGAATATTCTCCCGGGCATTTGATTTAGAAGCCTGACAGAAATGGTCCACCATTTCCTCAAAGGCTTCATCCTTATCTTCCGCTTCCAATCCCACTTTGATACATTCCGGCGGAAATAAATCACACAGGTACATACACACCCCTCAAAAAAATTGACGATATTAGAGATCCGGTTCGCTCTCCGCAGGGGTGGCGGGCGCTTCGGTCTCATCCTGCAGCCACCAGTCGCTCTCGGTTTCGGTGGTCAACTGCCGCCCCGCCGCCTCAACCCCGGAACCGCTGGGGCTTCTGTTGATGAGGGCCAGGCCGAAACTGATAACCAGGAAAAGGGCGCCCAAGATAGAAGTCGCCCGGGTCAAAACATTGCCCGATCGGGACCCAAAGGCGGAACCGCTGCCGCCGCTGAAGATTCCCCCCAGACTATCCCCTTCCTCGTTTTGCACCAATACCAAAAGGATCAGTAAAACGGCGATGATCACAAAGAAAACCAGCAATAAAACACTCAATACATTCATGTAACCTCTCCCTTAGGTCCCCGCCGGTGAAGTTCGCCTTCACCCTGCCTTAGGTTCTATTCTCTATAACGCTTCCAAATCTATACAAAAAAACCAACAATTAAAAGCCCCCCCAAAGAAAAAGAACGTTTATTACTTCATTTAAGCCTATATTATATATGAATATTATTCAAGCCGGAACCTCCGCCAAAAAGGCTTCCAGGGCTTCCCGAAAGCGGGCCGCCGGGTCCTCCCCGGCGGAAATCCAGCGCCCTCCGGGGAGGGAGGCGAAGTAGGTGATCTGCCGCTTGGCATAACGGCGGCTGTTCCGGGCGACCAGGGCCGCGACGGCCTCCAGGTCGGCGGAAAGGGCGTACTCCCCCGGCGCGGCCTCCACGAAGAATTCCCGGTAGCCGATGGCGGCAAACGCCGGGTCCCCCGGCCCGTAGCCCGCCCGGCAGAGCCCTTCCACCTCCGCGGGGAGCCCCCGGCGGAACATGGCGGCGCAGCGCTCGTCGATCCGGCGGTAGAGTTCCTCCCGGGGACGCCGGAGGCCCAGGATGAGGAAGCGGTACTTCCCCCCCCGGCCGTCCGGGGAGGAAGGGGCGAAGGAACTGAGGGGCCGGCCCGAAAGCCGGAACACCTCCAGGGCCCGGAGCAGGCGGTAGGTGTCGTTGGGGTGAATCCGAGCGGCGCTGGGGGGATCGCAGGCGGCCAGTTCCTCCCGCAGGGCCGCCTCCCCCCGGCGGCGGAGGGCTTCCCGCAGGGCTTCCCGGAGGGCGGCGGAAGCCGGGGGGGCCTCGCTCAAGCCCAGGATGAAGTTCCGCAGGTAGAAGCCGGTCCCCCCGGACACCACCGGAAGGGCCCCGCGGCGGGCGATGGCAACGCAGGCCTCGTCGGCCAGGCGGACAAAGTCCCCGGCGCTGAACTGCTCCCTGGGGTCGCGGATGTCGATGAGGTGGTGGGGAAGCCGTTGGCGCAGGCTCCGGTCCGGTTTGGCGGTCCCGATGTCCATGCCCCGGTAGACCTGCATGGAATCGGCGGACACGATTTCCGCCCGGACGGGAGCCCCCCGGCGGGCAAAGAGTTCTTCGATGACGGCGGTCTTCCCGGAACCGGTCGGTCCAAAGAGGATGCACACCGGAACAGCCTTTTCTCCGGGCATCGCATTATTCTTCGATGCGGAATTCGACTTCCTCGGTAAATATCTGGCGGGCAGCCAGGGAGACCACCTTGCCGTCGTTATCTTCGACTTCGGGGTCCTTCAGCATGGAAAGCTGGAACGCTCTCCGGGAGGCGGCGCAGGTAATCTCGTACATATTACCGTCATGTTCAATGAGTTCTTCAAGGGGAAATATCATAATATTCTATATATAACATTCTTGGAGAACTTTGTAAAGGTCCCTGCCGGCACCGGCCGCCGGATACCCCGCTGCCTGGTCCTCCCGGCACGGGCCGGCAGGGGCCGGCACACGAGAGATCTGCGGGGGGGGTCCTGTCAGGGAAATACCCCGGCCGCCCCCTGTTCGCGACGGTGCTCTTGATGCCTACGGCATAACTGGTTCCTCTGCTCAAAAGGGGTCGCCCGGGGTATTTCCCTGCCACCCCCCGTCGCGGTTCTGGTCCTGTGCCGGCCCCTGCCGGCCCGTGCCGGTTTTTCCGGCGGGAGTATCCGGCGGCCTGCCTTTCCGCGTGGGGGCGGGTACAGAGCCGGGGGCGGCTGCCGGGGCCGGCGTGGTGGAGGCGGGACGGTTGCAAGAAGCCGGGTCGGGCGGCTGGTTGGGCGTAAAAAACAATCCCCGGACTGGTGTCCGGGGATGTTTTTTACGGGTTAGAGCGTGTGACTACTTTGCCGGGGCGGGGTTGATGGTCAGAGCGCTCCAGTCAACGATGACGGTGTAGGCGGGTGGTGCCACCGTCTGGCCTTGTTGAGTAGCAGGCTTAATCTCGATGGTCGCGGTCTTGGGGCTTGCTCCGGACCAGAAGAGGACGCCGAATCCCGCCGGGGTGGCACCAGAGGGGGTGATGTCCGCCGCGCCGTTTGCGTTGGCGTACTTCCTCAACTTGTATGCCTTGGTCGCGTCGATGTAGATGCTGCCGGAGGCGTTGGTGGGCGGATTCGCCGGGGAGGGCTCCACCGTGAGAATATCATTCGCGCCCGCGTAGTAGCGCAGGGCCTGGTTGGTCTGCTTGATCACGGTGTTCGCCTTGAGGGCGTCCTCACTGAGGAGGTTGTCGATCACCGCCCAGGACCAGTTGCCCGCCGGCTTGCCGTCACCATCCGTGACCCAGATGTTGGTTTTGGCCCAGGGACTGAAGCCGCCGTCCACCTTCCCGCCAACCTTGACGGTGATGCCGCCGGTCTTGAGGTCCTTCTCGGCGGACACCAGCTCAATCCCCGCGGGATTCGATACGTTAGTAGCGTTGTTGGTAGTGGTGTCGGCGAAGAGCTTCGGCAGCCCGGTGGCCGTGCCCGTGCCTTCCACGATGATCTTGCCCGCGCCGTCAATCTCGCCGCCCGTGCCGAAGGTCAGCTTGTTCCCCTTAGGAATCACCAGGGCGCCGCCTTCGGCCACCGTAATCTTGGCGGTGAACTCGATCTCCCCCTTAATCACGGCGGTCTCTCCGTTGGCAACGTTTAAGGCGGTGCCGCCGGAAACCACGGTGGTAATCTTTCCGGAGTCTTCCTTGACCGTGGTACCGCTGACCACGGCTCCGGGAGCGGCGACGCCGGTGGGGACTTCAATCGTTCCCTCTCCGCCAATCTCGGCGCCCGTCTCGAGCTTGGAGGCAGTATCGAGCTTAATCGCCTCGGCGACTATCAGTTTCGCCCCTTCCGCCAGGGTCACCGTCACCGCATCGGTTCCGCCGGTTCCGCCGCCGATCTGCTTGGTCGCCGTAATCGCGCCCGTGCCGGCCACCGTAATCGTCTTAATCCCGGGGAGTTCCTGGGTTATCGTCACCTCCGCCCCCGCGGGGATGGTGAGTTCCGCGAGATCCGCCGCCTCTTTCTCCGCCGGGATGAGGGCCAGCCGGCGCTCGGCGCTGACATTCGCTATGGCCGCAACCTCGCTGGGTTTGATGTTCTCCAGCGCGTCCGTCAGCTCGAGCTTGCTGGGCCCGCTGGTCGTAACCGTCGCCTGGCGCGCCGTTCCCGGGTCCAGGGCCCCCAGCAACGCTTCGATGTCCGCGATGTCCAGCACGTCCCCTTCCCCGGTGATGGTGAGGGTGCTGCCGCCGGAATACCGCACGTTCGTGGTCAGTACCGACTTCTGCCCCACCCCGGCAT
>JAITRV010000267.1 GCA_031288215.1 Spirochaetaceae bacterium
TCCACATAGAGCACATCCTCAATTTTGAACTCCATGAGTTTGGCATTTTCCCCCAGGGGGTTATAGATGAGGATCAGCTTGTGTTTTTCCGACGGATGCTGCCGGGGACACCCGAGAAACGGGACTCCGTCTTTGGGAGGTCCCCCCGTACTCTTCACAATATCGTAAAGCGGCAGTAATTCAAGCAGACTTGATACACCCATGGCTACCTCCTTGCCCTCTATTATAACTCCACGCGGGCCTAAAATCAACCTTTTCGAGGACAGGAGTATTTACCCCCTTAAAAGGGGGTAAACGCCGGGCTTACCGGAGGCCTTTTTTCTGTTTCTGGTAACAATCGAAGCCCACCGCCAGCAGCAGCACCGATCCTTTGATCACCATCTGCACATACTGGGTAATGTTCATCAGCACCATGCCGTTGCTCAGGACCCCGAGGATGAGAATTCCGGCCACCACATTGGAGATCTTGCCGGACCCGCCGTTCACGCTGACCCCGCCCAGGACCACCGCGGTGAGCACGTCGAACTCGAAGCCCTTCCCTGCCAGGGCCTGGCCGGACATGGTACGGGACAGCATCACAATGCCGGCCACCCCCGCGAAGAATCCCGACAGGGTATACACCAGGTACTTAACCCGTTTCACGTTGATCCCCGAAAGGGCCGCGGCCTCCTCGTTGCCCCCCACCGCGTAAAAGTAGCGGCCAAAATAGGTCTGGTTGAGGATAAAGGCGCCCACGGAGAGGATCACGATCATGATGATCACCGGAATCGGCACCGGCCCCAGATAGCCCTGTCCGATCACGGTAAAGCCCTTGGGAAATCCGAAGATGGGAACTCCCCCGCAGATGATAAACGCGAGCCCCTCCAGAATGGTCATGGTGGAGAGGGTTACGATGAGGGGCGGCATCCTGATATTGGCAATGACCCAGCCGTTAAAAAACCCCACCGCCGTAGCCATGGCAATGGCCGCGAGACAGGCCGGAACCGGGTGCATGCCTGCCTTGACCATAAACCAGGCGGAGGCAATGTTCACCAGGGTGATAGTGGAACCGATGGATAGGTCTATGCCCCCCAAAAGCAGCACAAAGGCCATCCCCACCGAAGCGATCCCCATCATGGATACCTGGCGTATCACGTTGAGGATATTGTTGGCCCTTTGAAACTTGCCGTCCGTAAGGGCGCTGAATAAAATGATTAACAGCAGGAGCGCAAGATAGATGCCGTAGTTTTTCACCAGGTCAAAAGCCTTTTTTACGGAAATTTCTTTTATCTGAATACGTTCAACCGTCATACCGCCTCCTTTTCAGTCTTAGACGCGTAACTCATAATCAGTTCCTGATCGAACTGTTTCGCGCCAAGCTCCCCGCTTATCCTGCCCTCGGCAAGCACGATGATCCGGTCCGCCATCCCCACCAGTTCCTCCATCTCCGAGGAGATCATCACGATGGTTTTCCCCTTTTCCACCAGTTCATTGATAAGCTTGTAAATTTCGTGTTTCGCCCCCACGTCAATACCCCGGGTGGGCTCATCCAGAATAATCAGTTCCGGTTCCGTGGCAAGCCACTTGGCGATAATGACCTTCTGCTGATTGCCGCCGCTTAAATTTTTAATCTTCTGAAACAGATCCGGGGTCTTGATCCTCATGCTGGCCCGGTAGCTCTCTGCAATTTTTTGTTCCTGCCCCTTGTTGACCACCGACATCCGGGAGATGCGGTTCAAAATCGCCATGCTGATATTGCCCTTAATGTCGACATCCAGCAGCGCCCCCTGGCGTTTGCGATCCTCCGGCACCAGGGCAATGCCGTTGTTGATAGCGTCCCGGGGCGTTTTGGGCGCTATCGGCTTTCCGTTAAAAAGAATCTCCCCCGCGGTCTTGGGCTTCACCCCAAAGAGCAGTTCCGCCAGTTCCGTCCGGCCCGCCCCGATAAGCCCGGCGAACCCCAGGACTTCCCCCCGATGGACCGTGAAGGAAATGTCCTTAAGGCCGTTCCCCGAAAGATGCCGGGTCTCCAGCAGCACCGTCTCCGTAATGGACGAGCCGCTGCGGGCCGGATAGGTTTCCTTGAGTTCCCGCCCGACCATGGCGGTAACCAGATGTTCCACATTTGTCCGGGAGGTCTCGATGGTTTCTATCTTCCGGCCATCCCGCATGATGGTGATCCGGTCGGAGAGGCGGAAAATCTCGTCCATGCGGTGGGAAATGTAAATAATGGTAACCCCCTGGGATTTCAGCCGGTCTACCATGGCAAACATATGTTCCACCTCCGCGTTGGTCAGGGGCGCCGACGGTTCGTCCATGATGAGAAGCTGCGCCTTTTCAGACACCGCCTTGGCGATCTCCACCAGCTGCTGATATCCCACCGTCAGGTTCCGCACCAGTTCCCGGGGGTTTATATTAATATCAAGCATCCTGAAAAGTTCCGCGGATCGTTCTTCCATCGCCTTGCGGTCGATGCGGATTCCCTTGCGGAGGGCCTTACCCAGGAAGATATTTTCCGCCGCCGAAAGTTCGTCCACCAGGTTGAATTCCTGGTAAATCACCGCGATGCCGTTTTCCTCCGCCAGTCGGGGAGACATGGCGGCGAATTCCTTTCCGTTGACGATGATGCTTCCGCGGTCAGGCTCCACCGCGCCGGTGCAGGTTTTGATCAGGGTGGATTTACCGGCGCCGTTCTCCCCCACCAGGGCGTGAACCTCCCCCCGGATCACCTCAAGGCTCACATCGTCCAGGGCCGCCACCCCGGGATAGGTCTTCGTGATATTTTTTAACTGAAGCATGAATTCTTCCATAATATACAAACCTCCTCTTTATGGTAGACGGGCGGTATTCGCCGCCTCACGGCACCCGCACAGAACCCAGGGGCCCCGGCGGATACCGCCTGAGACTCTTACTCCGCCGCCTCAAGGTTGTTTATGGTAACCGGAATCATTTCCCGCATAACCTTCCGATCCGTCGGCTCGTTGTTCAGCAGCTTCTTGACCCACTCGTAAATAATGTAGCCGTTTGCCCGGGGGCTGCCGGAAAACAGGACCGACATCCTGATGGCCTCGTTGTTCCTGATGGCCTCCACCTCTTCCGCCGTGGCGTCCGCGGCAAAGATGCCAAAGTCATCGGTCAATTTGTTCGCCGCCTTCACCGCGTTATTGGCCCCCACGGCGCCGCCGCCGCCGATACAGGCTATCACCTTCAGGTTCGGATAGGCCTCCAGAATGGTCTCGGTCTGGCTTATCCCTTCCCGGGGATTGATGGCGCTCTGATCCGCCACCTTCACCGCCTGGGGCGCCAGTTCCCTGATGGAGTCCCGGATACCGTTGCCCCGTTCCAGGAGGATCTCCTCCTGATCGTAGTTGAGGATCGCGTATTCGGCGGTCCCGCCGAGCTTTTCGTTGATCCACGCCGCCGCCTGGGTTCCGATGACCCTCCCGGCATCATAATTGCTGATCAGCCAGTTAATATCGGAATTCTCAATGTCGTTGTCCCAGCAGAATACCTTTATGCCGTTACTCCGGGCCTGGGCCAGCACGTTCTCCAGGGAATTCGGCTCGGCGACCTGAATGATGATGGCGTCCACGTTGTTGGCGATGAAGTTCTCTACCTGCTGAATCTGGTTGTTCGGATTCCCCTGGCAGTCCACATAGGTGAAAACGCCGCCGTCCGCCTTAACGAGCCCGTCAAGGGTCTGGCAGGTCGCGCCCCAGGTCGGATTGCTCAGATCCTTCACGGTCATGCCGATGCTGAAGCTGCTTTTTCCCGCCGCCTCTTCCCGTTTTGAACAGCCTCCCGCTACCAGGGCAAGCGCCGCCGCACAAAAAATCCCCGCTATCATGCCTTTTTTCATTTGTTTCCTCCAAAAATCCCGCTTCCTTATATTTTCACAGGGCGGACCGAAAACTTCGGCCTTCCCGCCATGTGTTCCGCTCCGGGTTCCTAAATACAGGTAAAAGCCCCGTCGATGATAAAATCAGATCCGGTGGTAAAGGCGCTGGTATCTCCCGCCAGGTATACCGCGATAGCCTGGAGTTCTTCGGGCCGTCCCAGCCGCCTGAGGGGCGCCATGGCGTTCCACTGTTCTATCAGCGGCTTGAGGACCGGAGAACTCAGGGTAAGGTCCGTGCCGATATAGCCCGGACTGATGCTGTTCACCCGCACGTTTTTCAGGGCCCATTCCACCGCCAGGGATTTGGTCAGTTGAATAACCGCCGCCTTGGACGCGTTGTAGGAACACTGGGGCTGGGGCACATTAACGATATGGGCGGACATGGACGCGGTGGTAACAATCGAACCGCCCCCCTGCCGGATCATCGCCTTCCCCGCGGCCTGGGCCGTGAGGAACACGCCGGTCAGGTTGATGGCGATGACCTTGTTCCAGTCCTCCAGGCTCATATCAACGGCGGAAATATTCATGCAGATCCCCGCGTTGCAGAACGCCGCGTCTATCCTCCCGAATTCCTCCAGGAGCCGCTCTATCATGGCCTCCACCTCGGCCTTTTGGGTTACGTCCGTTCTGAGGGCCAGGGCCGTTCTTCCCGTGGCGGCGGCGATTTCCTCCGCCGCCTTTTTCGCGGCCCCCTCGTCCATATCGACGATGGCCACGTCGGCCCCCGCCTCCGCCAAAGCCCCGGCTATGCTATACCCAATCCCCCGGGCGCCGCCTGTTACAAAGGCTTTCTTGTTATCAAGCCTCAGTTTCTCAATAATTCCCATTACTTCCTCCATATCTCCGCGTTTTGTATCGCCTCATGACCCGGAACGGCTTAAATCCGCAAAATCCCCTTTCAGGTTCCGGTAGAGGGATTTATAAATTTTGAACAGCCCGTCGTAGACCTTCCGGGCCCCGTCCCGGGGCTTCACCGGCGGATCAAAGACCTGCCAGCTTTGGACATCCTCATAGGTGAAACAGCCGGTTCCCACGCCAGCCAGGATCACGTCCCCCAGGTTGGCCTCCACGTCCTCCCGGGGACAGCGGATCGAATGGCCGGTCACGTCGGCGATGATCTGCCGCCACAGGGGGGACTTGGCGGCCCCGCCGGCCACCAGAATGGATTCACCGATTTCGGTATGGGTACTTTCCAGGGAATCCCGGAGGGAGTAGGCCACCCCTTCCAGGAAGGCCCGGTACACGTGGGCCCGGGTATGGGCCAGGGAAAGCCCCATCAGGGTTCCCCGGGCATGGGTATCCCAGACCGGACTCCGTTCCCCCATGAAATAGGGGAGCAGGATAAGCCCTTCGCTGCCGGGACCAATCCCCGCGGCGCTTTTGTCCAGGGCGGCATAGGCGTCGGGGCCGCCGTTTTTTTCGGCGGCCTTTTCCTCCCCGCCGAAATTATCCCGAAACCACTTGATCAGGGCGCCGGCGGTGGCCGCTCCCCCAAAGGAATAGGAAAGGGCCGTGGGGTCCTTCACATAGGGCATCTCGATGAGGCCCCGGGCGGGGATGGGCTTGTCGTGGACCAGGGCGGCGCACATGGAGGTGCCGATGGCGGCGGCATAGGTCCCCGGCTTGAAGACCCCGAGCCCCAGGGTAGCCACCACGCAGTCCACCCCGCCGGCGCATACCGGGATCCCCGCGGGCAGGCCCAGTTCCGCCGCCGCGGCTTTGGTCAGGCGCCCCACGATGTCGCTGGATTCAACGACGCGCTCCGGCATCATGCTCAGGGGAATCCCCATCTCCTCCAAGAGTTCAGCGGACCAGGTCCGGGTATTCATGTCGAAAACGCCGCCTATGTTTCCCGCGGAAGAATAATCCACCGCCACTTCCCCGGTCCACCGGTAGATCACATAGGCATTGGGGGGCAGGAAGAGCTTTGTTTTGTCCCAGTTTTCGCGTTCGTTGTTTTTTATCCAGAGGATCTTCGTATATCCGTAATAGGGATCGGTCCCGTTATGGGTAATGCGCCGGATCCGCTCCGGCCCGATATGCTCCAGCACCCATTGTTCCTCCGCCTGGGCCCGGCGATCCATCCAAATCAGGCAGGGCCGCAGGGGCCGCATATCGGCGTCCAGGGGGATTCCGGAACCGCCGTAGAGCCCGCTCACGGCGATGCCGGCGATCTCCGCGGCCCGCGGTCCGATTTTCCGCGCCACCTCCCGGATAGAGGCGTTACAGGCCTCCAGCCAAACTTCAGGCCACTGTTCCGCCCAGAGAGCCCGGGGAGTGAGCACCTCGTAGGTATGCAGGCTGGAGGCGATGAGCGTGCCCTCCGTATCCATGACGATGGCCTTGGTCCCGGAGGTACCAATATCTATCCCGATTAAACACCTTGCCATACCCGCTCCTTCGTTTTTCCAAACATTTAGCCAAACGTTTGCGCTATCGTTTGCGCTATCGTTTTTATCATTGTATCATGGGAAATTTGGCCTGTCAACAAAAATTTTTCAAAAAAAACGCGAATTTTTGCGGATGCTCGGAAATTCAATACCCCTCCGGGAAAAACCTCCGGGGCAACTTTGACATAACCGTCAAAGACGGGTAGTATAGACCTATGAATAGACCAAACAATGATTCCGGCAGCAGGAATCCCGCAAACGGCAAATTTCGCAAACCCACCATGAAAGACGTGGCGGAGGCGTCGGGGGTATCGGTAACCACCGTTTCCCACGTCATAAACGGGACCCGTTACGTTTCTCCGGAAGTGACCGATAAGGTAAAAAACGCGGTAGAAAGCCTGAATTTCAAAACGAACCCCATTGCCAGAAATCTCAGGAGCGGAGAATCCCGGGTTATTGGCTTTGTGGTATCCAATCTGGAACACTATTTTTACGTGAATATTGCCAAGGGCATCAAAAAGGCCATCAATGCGCTGGGTTACCAGCTAATCCTCATGGATTCGGCGGAAAATAAGGACATTGAAACCAAGAACATTGAATCCCTCTACCTGCGGGGAACCGACGGGATTGTGATTTCCCCGACCACCACCGATTGCGGCTGTCTGAAGGACATCCTTCCCCCGGAGTTTCCCCTGGTTTTTGTAGACCGGCAGCCGGTTTCCTATCAGGCGGACTGCGTCCTCCTCAACAACGTCGGGGCAAGTTACGAGGCGACCCGGCACCTCCTGCATAAGGGGTATACCAGGATTGGTTTTATTTCCTTTCATTTTGGGGAAACCGGTATCGATCCTACCATTACGGAGCGCATTGCGGGGTATAAACAGGCGTACCGGGAGGCGGGGCTTCCGGTGGACGAAAATTTTATCCGGGCCGTCCCCGGAGCGTCCTTTTCCCCGGCGGAACTCCTCCGCGCCGAACCCTACGCCCTGATGGGGAACCTGCTCGGCGCCCAGGTTCAGGCGGTACTCTGCGGGAACAGCCTTGCCGCCGTCGGCGTTTACCAGTACCTGAAGAACGCTTCGATAGCTATTCCCGCGGGGGTCGCCCTGATCACCTTTGACGACGATCTCTGGCTTTCCATGACCACCCCCCGGATCTCCGCGGTCGCCCAGCCCGCGGAATCCATCGGCTTCACCGCGGCGAAACAGCTCCTCAAACGCATCCAGGCCAAAGCCAGGACCTATAAAACCCTCCGGCTGGACGCGGAACTGATCTTTCGGGAATCCTGTTAAGCCCCCCGCCCTCTATGTTCATTGCGGACACCCCTATCTGCGTTTTGCCATTTCCCCGCGCCACTGGCGCAACTGATCGATCGTCGGTTTCGTCCCGGTCCGTATCGCTTCCCGGCAGGGTTCAAGGACACAGCGTTCGGCATTACTTACCCGTCTGCAGGCCTCGGCAAGTGCGGGCGCCGCTTCTTCGGGTATCACCACAGCCCCGTGGAGATCCGCGTGAATAAGGTCTCCGGGATGTACCGTCATGCCACTGATCCGCACCGTACAATTTGTATCAATCACATGGGACTCGGCCCTGGCCACCATAATACAGGTAGCAAAGAATTGAAAATCCAGATCGTTCACCTCCGTAAGATCCCTCACCCCTCCGTGTGTAATGGTTCCTTCCGCCCCCAGGGCTTTAAAGGTGGTGGCCTGAACTTCTCCCCAGAAGGACCCGATGGGTATCTCATCCACATCCTCCACCACCGCTATACTCGGGGCATCCATGGCCCTGACGTTGGCATAGAAATCAAACATCATTGCTTTCTCGGCCGCTGCCGGGGCCGTGAGTCCCGAAACTTTGGCGGTTACGGCGTAGCCGACCAACGGCTTGGTCCGCGAAGTCATCAGCGTAAGGCCCGGCCAAGAAAAGCCGATAATAGCGGGACGGAGCTTAAAGCCCTCCAGGGCATTCCACACCGTCGGCGTGTCAAAGTGCGTAAGCTCTTCCAGTTGTTCTTTTGATAAGTACATGGCGTAGTCTCCTAAGATACCGTAAAGGCGACGAAAAAGACCAATATGGTGCCCAAGAGCAGGGTCCACTTGGCGATCCGTTTAAACGCGTCCTTATAGGTGATATTCATCATGCCGAGCCCAAGGTAGACGGAAGGCGTGGTCAGGCAAAGGCCGGTCCCCATTACCCTGCCCACGACAAACATGGACACGATCTTGGTGGCAGAGATACCCACTTCCTCCCCGATTTCCACCACCACGGGCATGATCCCATAGAGCATGGCATCGGTGTTGAGCAGGAAGCTCAAGGGCGTGATAAATATACCAAATATCAGGTGGATATATTTGTCCAGCGCGTCGGGTACGAGATTCGCGAAGGCCGTTCCCAAGGCGGTGAATATCCCCCCTTCATCCATAATCCCCAGCAGAATTCCCGCCCCGATTATGGTATAGGCATTCATGATCACCGGTCCCGCATGGGCCTTTACCCGCTTATCCTGCTCCTTGAGGCTATGGTAGTTCACGGGAAGGGCGATTGCGCAGCCTACAATGAAGGCCAGGTGGGGAGGCAAGCCGATGAACAAAAAAACCAGAAGTATCACGGTAAGGGCGATATTGAACCAAAACAACTTAGGCCGGCGCAGGGCCATGTCTTCTTCGCTGAGCTTCATCGATCCGAAACTCATATTATCCGATGGCTTGAAGATCCCGAGTTTTTGCTCCTTCCGGGATTCGATATACAGCGCGATGAAACTGAGGACGATGGCGAGGGTCATGGCGGGTATTAATTTTTTGAAGATAACCATAACGTCCATATCTATGACAGTGGCGACCCGGGCTACGGGACCGCCCCAGGGGAGGATGTTCATGGAACCGGTGATGGTAACAAAAACCATTCCCAGGAGGGTCCGGCTGATGCCGAGTTTGTCAAAAATGATAAGCATGGGCGGCACCGTAACAATCAGGGTCGTAAGGCCCTGCCCGTCCAGGTGGGCGATAATTGAAATGAGGCCGGCGATAAGCACCACGCTGAACACGCTCTTACCGACCCATTTGATACGCATAAGAGCGCCGATGAGCGGTTCAAACATGCCGGCGTCCGACATGACCCCGAAGTAAATCGACGCGAATATAAACAGCACCACTACCGCCGATACGTCCACAATGCCCAGGTGGGCCATCTTCAGGGTATCCGTAAAGCCAAGCCCGAAAATCGGCGCGATAATCAGCGGTACCAGGGCCATAATGTTGCCCGGCATAAAATTGCTTTTTAGAATAAGAACGAGCAGTAATACTAAAATAATAATTCCGGCTGCTATTAACATAACGATCTCCTTTTGGTTAAACCTCAACTTCCGCGAGGCGGATGTACTGCTGCCCGCAGTGCATGTCGTTTTCGTATTTATGGCCTGACGGCAGCGGGCGGGGAAACGAATACTTCTTGACTCTCAGGGAGTCAATTTCAAACACCTTCACCCGCGAAGCGTCCACGCCGTACAATTCCGCGACTTTTTCCCCCGTCAGGTTTGGGGAAGAAGTGATCTTTTTATACGCTTCATCGCTGCCGCAAAATATTTCAAAGGTGATCCAAAAGGGACCCGCGTTTTTTGATCGTACATAGACCGCGATATCTTCAACCTTTGCCATGTTCTCCTCCTTTCCTAATGTATGTCCGTGTATTCAAAACGGACAAGTTCCAGGGCATCCTCTGTGTCGACCACATGGTGCAGCTTAAACTCGTACGTGGCGCCCCGGGGGCAGTCCACGGGCGAGAACGGAAAGGCGAAACTCGGAAGCTGTTCCCTATCCGCCTGCTCAAAATCGGCGGGAAAATGCAGCAGATAGGGATTAAAAATTTTCGCGATTTTAGTCGCCATTTCCTGGGCTTTTGCCGTCACGGTAAGGAGCATGCCGATCTCCCGGGGGGTCGGCGTACCGGCAGGCACCGGGCCGTCCAGAACAGCGTTGTAACCGTAGGCCTTAAAGTTAAAACTGTAGTCATCGTGGGAGTAACCGAGTTTTTGTATGTACTTGTCTACATAGCCGCTGATATTCCGTATCCATTTCTCCGGGTCCGCACAGACTTTGCGATTCGCAATGCCGATAAGGCTGATGCTTTGATAGCCCGCGATCGCGGCGCCCTCAAGTTTCATTGTGTATTGCGCGGCGTGTTCAAAGCCGCAACCGGTAACGTGGACCGTGTGTTCATCAATTTGGGTGTAGACCGCGTTTTTGGTTAGCATGGCCCCCGAAGGTTCCTTTAGATAATAGGGGTCCGTGTTTTCGTAGAGCAGATGCGCGGAAACCGTGTAGGGTGTACAATGAGCGTCCGGCGTGAGCGGTTTGACATAAAACCCCGTCTCGTCTACCGTAAGGAAGGCTCCCATGCCGTCTTCTTTATCGGCGCACTGGGCGCCGCATTCCACGGTTTTTGCCCCGTGCCATGCCGCCGCGACATTGCAGCCCCTGTAAATGGGGAGCGCGGAAATTATGGCGGTATCCGTAGCCCTGCCGGCGAGGATCACCTGTGCCCC
>JAITRV010000017.1 GCA_031288215.1 Spirochaetaceae bacterium
CGGGGTGAGGCGAGAGGCGAGGCCCGGGGCGAAGAGGTGAAAGCTATCCAAATCGCCCGGAATCTGAAGAAGATTGGGCTGCCGCCGGAACAGATAGCCGAGGCCACCGGCCTGGCGGAGCGGCAGATTAATGTCCTTTAATCGTCGTTGACCCACGGGTACCAGACGCTGCCTTCAAGCCCTCCCCTCCGGGGGAGGGCTTTTTTGTGGGGAACCCGGCTGTTGCCCAAGTCCTTTCCCTTTGTTATGATAGGCCCATGTTTGACGTGCGGGGGCAGTGGTGAAACAGCATGTGGTGTCCGCCCTGGTGGAAAACCGGGCCGGAACCTTGAGCCGGGTCTCCGGTCTCTTCAGCCGCAGGGGCTTCAATATTGACAGCCTGACGGTGGGGGAGACGGAGGACGCGTCCGTGTCGCGCATGACGATTGCGGTGACGGGGGCGGATCCGGTGCTGGAACAGATCATCAAACAACTGGGTAAGCTGGTGGACGTGATCGCGGTCCGTGAGCTGGACGGCGCTTCCTGTCTGCGCCGGGAGATCATGCTGGCAAAGATTGGGGCGGGTGAACAGACCCGGCCCGCAGTGATCGAGATTGCCGGCATTTTCCGCTCCCGGATTGTCGATGTTTCTCCCTCCACGATTACGATTGAGGCCACCGGCGATATGGAAAAGTTGAACGGCCTCCTCCTGCTTTTACGTCCCTACGGCATCCTGGAACTTGCCCGTACCGGCCTGGTGGCGCTGGAACGGGGCAGCCGGACGCTTTCTGTGTCCGGGCCTTCGGCGTCCGGCGTCCTTTCCGTACCAAACCTAATTAGCAACTAACCGGTAATTGCGCGGCCGGCCCGGCGGATGACATCCCCCGATGGCGGCCGTAAGACTTTACCGGATTTCTCAAAGCTCCCCGCAGGGGTTCCCTGCGCGGGGTTTTGATTTCAAGGGGGTTCGATATGGCGATTATGTATTACGAAAAAGACTGTGACCTGGCTTTCCTGCGGGAAAAGACCATCGCGGTGATTGGCTACGGTTCCCAGGGCCATGCCCATGCCCTGAACGCGAAGGAATCCGGCCTTAAGGTGCTGGTGGGGCTCTACGAGGGCTCAAAATCCTGGAAGAAGGCGGAGGACGCGGGGCTTACGGTAAAGACCGCCCGCGAGGCCGCGGAGGCCGCGGATTTTATCATGATCCTCATCAACGACGAGAAGCAGGCCAGGCTCTACCAGGAATCGATCCTGCCCACGCTGAAGCCGGGGAAGACCGGTCTGAAGACCGGTCTAAAGACCTTGGCCTTTGCCCACGGCTTCAACATCCACTTTGGCCAGATCCTGCCGCCGCCGGATGTCAATGTGGTGATGATTGCCCCCAAGGGGCCGGGTCACACGGTGCGGGAGCAGTACCTGGCCGGGGCGGGGGTTCCCTGTCTGGTGGCGGTTCACCAGGACCCCGGCGGCGACGCGAAGCGGCTGGCCCTGGCCTACGCGGCGGCCATTGGCGGGGCCCGGACCGGGGTGCTGGAGACCACCTTCAAAGAGGAAACCGAAACGGACCTGTTTGGGGAGCAGGCGGTTCTCTGCGGCGGGGTGTCGGCCCTGATGAAGGCGGGTTACGAGGTGCTTACCGAGGCGGGCTACCAGCCGGAAAGCGCCTACTTTGAGGTGATGCACGAGATGAAGCTGATCATCGACCTGGTGAACCGCGGGGGCCTGTCGTTTATGCGCTATTCGATCTCCGATACCGCCGAGTACGGGGACTACACCGCGGGGCCCAAGATCATTACCGAAGATACGAAGAACGCGATGCGTTCGATTTTGAAGGATATCCAGACCGGCGCCTTTGCCCGGGAGTGGATTTTAGAAAACCAGGTGAACCGGCCCAACTTTAACCGGCTGCGGGCGATTGAGGCCCAGCACCCCATCGAGAAGGTGGGGAAGGAACTGCGTTCCATGATGGGCTGGCTGGAAAAACCGTCGGAACGATAAGGGGGCATGATATGAGTAACGATACGACCAGTACTGCGCGGCGGGTGGTCATCTTTGACACCACGCTGCGGGACGGGGAGCAGTCGCCGGGCTGCAGTATGAATCTGCAGGAAAAAATCGAGGTCGCCAAGATTCTGGAGAAGCTGCGGGTTGATGTTATTGAGGCGGGCTTCCCCATCTCCAGCCCCGGGGATCTGGAGTCGGTAAAGGCTATTGCGGGTGTCATCAAGGATAGTACGGTGGCGGGGCTGTGCCGCTGTCTGGAGAAGGACATTGACGCCGCCCGGGAGGCCCTGGCCAAGGCCGCCTCCCCCCGGGTCCACGTGTTCCTGGCCACGAGCCCGGTCCACATGGAGTACAAGTTGAAGATGACGAAGGAGCAGGTGCTGGACCAGGCGGTGGCCTGCGTCCAGTACGCCAAAAAATTCTGTGACGATGTGGAATTCTCCGCAGAGGACGCCTTCCGCAGCGATCCTGATTTTGTCTGCCAGGTCTTTGGGGCGGCCATTAAGGCGGGGGCCCGGACGGTGAACTTTCCCGACACCGTGGGCTACGCCATGCCGGACGAGTTTGGCAGGCGGGTAAAGTACGTCAAGGAGCACACGCCGCTGATGGAGAAGGCGGCCCTCTCCGTCCACTGCCACAACGATCTGGGGCTTGCCGTGGCGAACAGCCTGGCCGCCATTGTGAACGGGGCCGACCAGGCGGAGTGCACGGTCAACGGCATTGGGGAGCGGGCGGGGAACGCCTCCCTGGAGGAGATCGTCATGGCCTTGAAGGTACGGCGGGATATTCTGGCCGCGGAGACCCGGATCGACACGACCCAGATCTACGCCGCCAGCCGCCTGGTGACCCTGGTAACGGGGGTGAAGGTGCAGCCCAACAAGGCTATCGTGGGGGAGAACGCCTTTGCCCACGAGGCGGGGATCCACCAGCACGGCGTCTTAGTAAAGCGGGAAACCTACGAGATCATGACTCCCCAGTCCATCGGGATTCCCCAAAACCGCATGGTCCTGGGAAAACACTCGGGCCGCCATGCCTTTGAGGATCGGTTGAAGGACCTGGGGCTCACGGTGGACGGGAAGACTCTGGAGACGGTGTTCGCCGATTTTAAGGTCCTGGCCGACAAAAAAAAGCTGGTGAGCGACCGGGACATCGAGGCTCTGGTCATGGGGGCCTCCGCATCGACGCCGGAAACCTGGAAGCTCGATCACTGGGCGGTGAACACCGGTTCCGCCCTGGGGGCCAGCGGAACCATCCGGCTGCTCCACAAAAACGGCGAGTCCAAGAAGCTCGTTACCCTGGGGAACGGCCCCATCGATGCCATCTTCCTGGCTATCAACCACATCATCGGGAAGGCCCCGCAGTTGGAACTCTACGAGATTGGCGCCATTACCGACGGTTCCTCCAGTCAGGCGGAGACCATGGTGAAGATCGCCTGGGACAAGCGGCACTACAACGGCAGGGGGGTCTCCACG
>JAITRV010000020.1 GCA_031288215.1 Spirochaetaceae bacterium
CGGAAAAGGGTTGACAAGGCCCGCTCGCTCATTTATGATAAACCATCGGGGAAAAACATGGAAATTAGGACGACCTTAGCAGACGGAGTCACGACCCTCGCTTTAAAGGGAAGAATAACCGCCACGGAAGCCGCTGAATTTGGGGCGAAGGTTGACGAGGCGTTGAAGGCATCTTCCGTAATCCGGATGGATTTTAAGGGTGTCTCTTACATGGCATCCGCGGGATTACGGGTTCTGGTGTCAACTCAGAAAAAAGTCAGCGCCGCGAAGGGGCAGTTTACCCTGGCCAACGTAAATGAAGATGTGATGGAGGTTCTCGAAGTTACCGGATTGGACGATATTTTGCAATTTGAATGAACGATTCAGGAGACAACTCAGGTTCGACACGGAGGGCATAAAATCCCTTCCATAAAAGAAGGAGTGTTCATGATAGACACAAAAGAGCTTGCTAAGGTTCTGGCGGGGGAAAAGTCCGCGGGTGAAAACCTGGAGTACGATCAAGCCTACCTTGAATTGGAAACATTGGCCACCGGCGCGGGAGCGGCGGAAGGCGAGGGCCCCGACTGGAAACGGCTTGCCAAGAATTGTGCGTCTTTATGGGAAAAAACCCGGGATTTGCGGGTGGCGGTCTATCTGACCATCGCCGAAACCGCCCTGGGGGGCGTCAAGGAGCTCGCCGCCGGCTTAGAACTCATCAATTTCCTGATAAAAGAAATGTGGGATACGGTCTATCCCCTCCTCGATCCCGATGACGGGAATGATCCCACCGAACGGATCAACGTTTTTGCCATGCTTTCCCCGGAAGCGGGGGCCATGAACGACCCCATCATGTTCATTACCCGGCTGCGGGGGACCCGGCTGATGCCGCCCCTGCCCTACACGATCCGGGACCTCCTCATCGCCCAGGGGGAAATCGAACCCCTGGACGGACAATCCATTGACCTGAACCTGATAGTCGGCGAAATACTGGGGCTTCCCCTTCCCCAGGTTACCGAACAGGCAGGGTACGTGAAAAGCGCCCGGGAGCTGATCGATTCCATTTGTAAAGAGGCAAACGGAAAGATGAGCGGCGGGAATACCCTGGCCCTGATGACCCTCGCCAAAGAACTCGATAAACTCATCAAATTTTTCAATAACCAACTCGCCCTTGCCGGGGAGGCGAAGGAGGCCGCCGATGCCGAAAGCCCGGCGGCTCCCGAAGGCGAAGCCGCGGCGGCGGGGCCGGGCCTCCGCCCCGCCGCCGGGAAAGACCCGGGGGGCGGCACGGTCAATATTGCCAACTATAAACCGGCGGCCAGGACCGACGCCCTGTTACTCCTCAAAAAGGTGATTGAATACTATCAAAACACGGAACCCAACAGCCCCATTCCCCTCCTGTTAAACCGGGCGCTGCGGATGGCCCAGATGAACTTCCTGGAACTGTTGGAAAACCTGGTCCCCGAAGCCCTCCCCCATGGCAGGGATATCCTGGGGACGAGCGGAAGTCAGCCGCCGGCGGGGGCGCCGCCGGTTCCCGCCGCCCCGGCCGCCCCCGCGGCGGCATCCGCGCCGGCGGCCTCGCCGGGTATCCCCCGGATACCGCGGGTCCCGCGGGTACCCGGGTCTTCCTGAGCGCGGGCGCCTCACGGGGGCGGCCGCGGATATGTCGGACGGATGCGGATATGACGGACGGCTGAGCGCCCTCCGGGGACACAATACGGGCTTTTTGTATCGTTTCGGTTAGAAATTTGTGTAATTTTCTAATAATTGTTGTAATCTATTGACAACTGAAAAAAATTACATGATAATGGAAAAACATATTTTTTTGGAGGTTTCAGATGGCGTCTGGTCAGGGTTTTATACAAAAGAACCGAGCCCCCCGGGTACAGATCAACTACGATGTTGAAGTGTACGGGGCTCAAAAAAAGGTCCAACTGCCCTTTGTGATGGGTGTGTGGTCAGATCTTTCGGGCAAATCCGAAGAGCCGTTGCCCAAGGTCGATGATCGTAAAATGGTTGAATTCGATACGGATAATTTCAACGACCGGCTTAAGGCGATTAAGCCCCGGGTTGCGTTCACCGCGCCCAACACCCTCAGCGGGCAGGGTGAGATTCAGGTGGATATGACCTTCGAGAGCATGGACGACTTCTCCCCGGCTGCGGTGGCACGGAACGTGGGCGGCCTCAAAGACCTCATGGAGTCCCGGCGGCAGCTTTCCAACCTGCTCTCGTATATGGACGGAAAGGCCGGCGCGGAAGAACTCCTGGGCAAGATCCTGCAGGACCCTGCCTTGTTAAAAGCCCTGTCCGCCAAGGCCAAGGACGCCGCCCCTGCTCCTGATGCCCCCGAACCGGAAGCCAAATAAAAGGAGGGAATATATGGCAGAAGCATTAACGATTGACAGTTTGAACGAAAACGTTGAACTCTCGGATTTTGAGATCCTCATCAATAAGGAATTTAAACCCCAGTCCACCGAAGCCCAAAAGGCCATTCAGGGAGCCGTCAAGACCCTCCTGGGCCAGGCCCTGGAAAATGTGGCCCTGGTCTCCACCGACATTATTCAGACCATCCAGGGAATCATCGCCGAACTGGACAAAAAACTCTCCGAACAGATCAACCAGATCATCCATCACCCCGAATACGCCCAGCTTGAAAGCGCCTGGCGCGGCTTGGATTACCTGGTCCGCAATACCCCGACCAGTGAAAGCCTCAAGATCAAGGTCTTGAATATTTCCAAAGCCGATGTGGGCAAAACCATCAAGCGGTATAAGGGGACCGCCTGGGATCAGAGCCCCCTTTTCAAGAAGATCTATGAAGAAGAGTTCGGAACCGCCGGCGGCGAGCCCTTTGGAGCGCTGGTCGGCGATTTTTATTTTAACCACAGCGCCCAGGATATCGAGATTTTACGGGGCATCGCCCAGATTGCCGCCGCCGCCCACGCGCCCTTTGTCAGTTCCGTGGATCCCTCGCTGTTGAACCTCTCCTCCTGGCAGGAACTTGCCAACCCCCGGGACATTGCCAAGATCTTCAGCACCCCGGAATACCAGGCCTGGCGGGCCTTCCGGGAATCCGACGACAGCCGCTATGTCGCCCTCACCCTGCCCCGGGTTCTCGGCCGCGCTCCCTACGGCGCCACCAGCAACCCCGTGGAGGAATTCGACTTTGAGGAAGATACCGGAGCCGGGGACAGTTCCAAATACAACTGGGTGAACGCCGCCTATGCCATGGGTTCGGTGATCAACCGTTCCTTTTCCAACTACGGCTGGTGCGCCAATATCCGGGGGGTCGAGTCCGGCGGGATCGTCGAAGGGCTTCCCACCCACAGCTTCCCCGCCGACGACGGGGGGACCGTGGCAAAATGCCCCACGGAGATCGCCATTACCGACCGGCGGGAGGCGGAACTCTCCGCCAGCGGCCTTTTGCCCCTGATCCACTGGAAGAACACCGACTACGCGGTGTTCCTGGGGGGACAGACCGCCAACAAGCCCGCGGAATACGACTCGGCGGACGCCACGGCCAACGCCTCCCTTTCGGCCCGGCTCCCCTATATCTTTGCCGCAAGCCGCTTCTCCCACTTCCTCAAGTGCATCGTCCGGGATAAGATCGGCTCCTTTGCCGAACGGGCCGACATGGAAGCCTTCCTGACCAAGTGGATAAACCAATACGTGACCGCCGACCCCCATGCCTCGGAAGAGGTCAAGGCCAAATTCCCCCTGGCGGAAGCCAAGGTCGAGGTGGTGGACGTGGAGGGCGCGCCGGGGTATTACGCGGCGCGGTTTTACCTGAAACCCCATTACCAGCTTGAAGGACTCACCGCGTCCCTGCGGCTGGTTACCAAGGTTCCATCGAAGTAACAAAAGGGGCGTCCGGAAATCGTCGATCCTCCGGGTGCCTCTTGTTTGAACACATTGTTGAGGAGGTTCTAGTATGGCAGAGATAGCAGGTTTTAACATTCTGCTGGACGGAATTGAGGGTCCTGAAGAGGACAAGTCGATTGTATGCCTTTCGTTTACTCACGGGGCGACCCAAAACATCTCGTTGACCAACGACGATATTTCCGGGACCGGGCATTTGATTCCCTTTACCGTGGTGCATAAGGTTGATATTTCAACCCCGGTGATCCAGCAGTACTGTATGCTGGGTAAATCCATAAAGACCGCGTCTTTCCAATACGCGGTGAACCGGGACGGGGAAATCATCGCCGTCCTCACCGTGGATATGGAAGGCGTTCATATCGCCAAGGCGGAAGTGAAGACCATCCTGAAAAATCCCGACGATCCGACCTCGGCCCACGCGATTGAAGAGGTTCAGTTCGTTTGCGACAAGATTACCTGGACCGGTGAGGGGAACATTACCAAAACCTTCCCGGAGTGATCGTTTGCTCAACCCCGGGGGAGCGTTCCCCCGGGTAAGGGACCGCGGATCAGGAGCATCCTATGGACGATGGGCTTCAGTACAGCAGGGAACCTGTAAAGGAAGAGGCCAAGTACCGGCCGTTTATCTTGAGGCGCTTGACCGATATGGAGCCCCAGGAAAAAAGAGAGCCGGCGGTAGGGCTGGTGACGGCGAAGCAGCTCAAGGAAGACATTTTTGCCAATATCGAGATGCTCTTTAATTCCCGCTGCCATACCGTAACCGCCGCCATGGATGCCTGGGGATCGAAGGGCTCTTCCGATGTGGAAGATTCGGTCCTGGGATTCGGCATCAAGGATTTCTGCGGCAAGACCGGCCTCGACAGTTATAAAGAAGAGATGCGCCAGCATATCATAAAGCAGCTTCGGATCTTTGAACCCCGGCTTGAGCCCTCGTCGCTGAGCGTGGAATTCTCCGAGAAAAAAAGCGGATTTCTATTGGAATACGAGATTAGCGGCATCATACGATTAAAAGAAGTAGGCGAAGAGGTTAAGTTTTTCTCGAACCTCGATTTGGAGAGCGGGACGGCGGCGTTATACGCGGCGGATGAATAGAAAAAGCGGCCTTGCTTAACGGAATGGGGATTGGGGATTGGGAGGATGAATGGATTTCCTGGACTATTATCGTGATAACCTGTATTACATCAGGGCGTTGGCCGCCGAATTTGCCGCGGAGTTTCCCAAAATCGCCGGCCGTCTTTCCTTATCCGAATTTGACTGCCAAGACCCGTACATCGAACGGCTCCTGGAGGGAACCGCCTTTTTAGCGGCAAAAACCGAAAAGAAACTCGACGACGGGTATTACGGCTTGTTGGAATCGATCCTCAATTCCATTTCCCCCAGTGCTACCTATCCCCTGCCTTCCGGGGGGGTGATGGAACTCCTCCTCAAGCCCGACAGCGAGATGCTCGAATCCCTGGCCGTAAAAGAGGGGACCCTCCTCAGTACCGCCATTCCTTCGATAAATACCCCCTGCCGGTTTTCGGTCTCCGATACCATCCCCCTGAATTTCTGCCGGGTTTTAAGCGCCCAGTATCTCCTGCGCAATTTGTCGAATTTCAAGATAAAAGAGCCCGACGCCCTGTCGGCCCTCCATCTTGAACTTTCCTCCCCGATACCGGGGCTTCCCCTTTCCACCGGTAACAGCATCCGCTTTTTTTTCAACGCCGCGGAGGCGGACGTCTCCCTCCTCTTCAGGCTCTTACGGCACGACATCCTGTCGGTGTACGCACGGGCCGGTGGGGATGACGGGGCCTTTCAAAAACTGGAGGCGGTGGAATTTGACCTGCCCATGAGCTTCGGGGGTAAAATTTTCGAACAGACCTCCCGGAGCAATACCCGGGGGCTGCGGCTCCTGCAGCATTATCTTGCCTATCCCGATTTTTTCAAATTCTTTACCCTCCGCAATGCCGGAACCATGGGCGGGACCCAGGTCGAACTGGTGGTGTTTTTCAAACG
Source organism: Spirochaetaceae bacterium (assembly GCA_031288215.1). Taxonomy (GTDB): domain Bacteria; phylum Spirochaetota; class Spirochaetia; order Treponematales; family Breznakiellaceae; genus JAIRMO01. Next base: position 5,851 of record JAITRV010000020.1, read on the forward strand.
CCAGGAAACCCAACTGCTCAACAGCATCACCCCGAATTCCATAAAAACCAACTGCGTGCCGGTACTGAATATTTTCCCCAAGCGATCCGACCGGACGGCCTTTGACCGGAAAGCCTACGAGGTTCATGTCGTCCCCGACCGCACCGCCATGGGGGACTACGAAGTGGTGAACATCAAACAGATAGATTTTTTCGATGAACGGAACGATCATATCTTTTCCGCGGTCAATTTTTATGACGAAAATCTGGCGGAGGACCGGGAGGTGCGTAATTTTTTCAGCGTGAAACGCCGCGGCACCCTGGTGGATAAGAACCGGACCCGGCGCAGTTCCTACCGGGGGACGGAGGTTTTTGTCTCCTTTGCGCCGGATGAGGAACGGCTGGAGAACGCCTATCAAATGATGGCGGACCTGGTCGTCACCAACCGGGATTTGCCCCTGCTCCTGCTGCCGGAAGCGGAATTTATCACGGGCTTGAGTTTTATTTCCGGGGGGGCCTTCGTGTCGCCCCCGAGCCGGCCCGGGCTTCCCCTGATCAGCCGGGGCAGCCGGGCGGACTATGCCCGGTTAAGCCACATCGTGCTGAACCTCTCGGCGATGCTCTGGCAGGAGGGAGGGCGGCCCCTGGAAATGTTCCGGGAAATGCTCCGGGCCTATCAGATCCGCTCGCCGGAAGAAAACAACAAGATGATCGCGGGCTTTACCAAGCTGGAGAGCGAATGGGCCTCCTTTACCTTTATCAAGAACGGCATGGTGTTTTTTGAATGGGGTTGGAAGGTGCGGTTTACCCTCGATGAAATCGCCTTTACCGGGATGGGCTGCTATATGTTTGGCTGCGTGATCGCCGAAATACTCAAATCCTTCGCCGCGGTCAATACCCTCCTGGAAATCGAATTCTTTACCGAACAATCAGGACACATAGCGACATGGAAAACATTCGAAGGGTAATAAAATCGGCCTCCCTGGCCCTGAAGAACGGCACCCGGGCCCCTGATTTCTGGGCCTTTATCCGTTCCCTGGAAAACGCCAATCCGGGACTGCCGCGCCTGGGCAAGGCGAAGCGGCCGGCGGACGAAAATGTCCGCTTCGGCCAGATTCCCTACCTGCACTTTACCGCCACGGAAATAGCGGAGATTATCGAGGGGGGCAGGCAGGCCGGGGTGGACGCCACGGTGCTGGTATATTTTTTCGGGCTCCTGGGAATCCAGGGCCCCATGCCCCTGGAGTTCACCTCCTATGTGTTCCGCCGATCCCGCAGTCATTACGACAACACCTGGCGGCGTTTCCTCGACATCATCAACCACCGCTTCCTGACCCTGTTCTACCGCGCTTATTCGTCCTACCAGCAGTGTATGAATTTCGACCGCCCGGAGGACGACCAGATCAGCCGGATCATCAAAGCCCTGTCCGGAATTCCCCCGGTGAAGAATATCAAAACGGGGACCTTTGCCGAACGCGGGGAAGCTATCGCCCTGAGCTGCGCCCGGTATTTTTCTTTCCAATTAAGAAACCGATCCGGGCTCCTGGATATGCTCCGCAGCATCTTCACCTATCCCATAGAGGTGGACGAATTGGTCGCCGCCCGCTATGATATTCCCCCTTCCCGGTGGGCGGTGCTGGGGAGGCCGCAAACCTCCACCCTGGGGCGTAACTGTCAGATCGGCCGGTTCATGCTCAGCATCACGGGGAACTTTGAAATCCGCATCGGGCCCATCTCCTTTGACCAGTACAACGGCTTCATGATGGGCCATTCGGGGTTCGATCTCCTCACCGAAGCGGTGAACCTCTACCTCGACCGGCCCGTGGCCTACAGTATTCTGTTTATTATTAACAGCTTTACGATTCCAATCGCCCAACTGGGGTTCGATCTTGAAGAGGGAACCTATGAAGCGGCCCGGCTGGGCTATACCTGCTGGATTGGAAGCCTTGGGGAGGATGAAGTCTGTCTCAGGATAAACGCGTCGCGTTTGGTTCTGAATAAACATAAGGAAAAGGAAGCGGCAAAAAAAGCCAAACGAAGAAAATAGGAATACACTATGGCAAAACTTAAACGGATTCAGATTTTTTCGAAACTCGACGGCGAGGCGTATAAGGCGGTTGAAAGCGCCGTCGTCCTCTGTAAAACCCGGGGAAACCCCTACATCGAACTGGTCCACTGGATTAATCAGATTTTAATGAGCGAAAAGACCGACTGGCACGCGGCCTTTGGCTTCTTCAGCATCGATGCGGGGCGGGTATCGGCGGATCTGATCCGGGCCATGGACGCCCTTCCCCGGGGCGCCTCTTCCATCGCGGACTTTTCGAGCAACATCGAGGTCGCCGTGAAGGAAGCCTGGATGATCGCCTCCCTGCAATTCAACGAGGCGGCGATCCGCACGGGCCACATCCTGGCGGCGATTAAAACCTCCCCCCAGCTTGCCCTGATCCTCCATGATATAAGCCAGGAGTTCCTCAAGATCAACGGCGATCTCCTGCTGGAAAATTTCGCCGGCATCGTCAAGGAGTCGGTGGAGGCCTCCGTGACCGTCTCCGCCGGCGAAAGCGCCGCCACGGGGCAGGCGGGCTCCCTGATGGGCGGCGGCGCCATGGGCAAAGGCGAGGCCCTCAAGCTCTACACCGTGGATATGACCGCCTCCGCGGACAAGGGGGACCCCATCGTGGGCCGGGACGCGGAGATCCGCAAGATTATCGATATCCTCCTGCGCCGCCGGCAGAACAATCCCATCCTCACCGGAGAGGCGGGGGTCGGAAAAACCGCCGTGGTGGAGGGCTTCGCCCAGCGCCTCGCCAAAGGGGACGTGCCCGGCAGCCTCAAGGGGAGCCGGCTCCTGTCCCTGGATATGGGGCTCCTGCAGGCCGGGGCCAGCATGAAGGGGGAATTTGAGAACCGCCTGAAAAACGTGATCGAGGAGGTGCAGACCTCCGAGACGCCGATTATCCTCTTTATCGACGAAGCCCATACGATGATCGGCGCCGGGGGGGCCGCCGGACAAAACGACGCGGCCAACCTGCTCAAGCCCGCCCTGGCCCGGGGAAAACTCCGCTGCATCGCCGCCACGACCTGGCAGGAGTACATCAAGTATTTTGAAAAGGACCCGGCTTTGAGCCGCCGTTTCCAGAATATCATCGTGGACGAACCGGATGACGGCAAGGCGACGGAGATGATGCGGGGCATCGTCAAGGCCCTGGAGGACCACCATAAGGTGGCGGTCCTGGACGAAGCCCTTTCCTCCGCGGTCAAACTCTCCCGGCGCTACATCCCCGCCCGGCAGCTTCCCGATAAATCGGTGAGCATCCTCGACACCGCCTGCGCCAAGGTCGCCCTTTCGCAAAACGCGGAACCCGCGGAGCTTGAATACTGCCGCCGGCGGATCGAAGCCCTGAACCTGGAAGTAGAAATCCTCGGGCGCGAGGCGGCCCAGGGCTTTGACCATACGGAAAAAATCGAGGCCCTCAAAGGGGACCTCAAGAAGGAAGGGGAAACCCAGGCGGAACTGCAAAAGCGGCTCGATCATGAAAAGGCCCTGGTGGCGGAGATCGTGGCCCTCACGAAAAAGGCCGAGGGAGGCGGGGCGGAAGCGCAGGAGACGGAAGGTCAAAAGACCTCAAGGGACGACCTGGCCCGGAAGCGGAAGGAGCTTGCCGATTACCAGGGGGAGGAACCCCTGGTGCTGCCCCTGGTGGACACCCAGGCGGTTTCGACGGTGATCTCCGAATGGACGGGAATCCCCCTGGGCCGCATGGTGAAGGACGAGATCAAGGGGATTCTGTCCCTGGAGGACGAACTCAACCGCCGGGTGGTCGGGCAGGGACAGGGCATCAAGGTGATTGCCAAACGGGTTACCACCGCCCGGGCGAACCTGGCGGACCCGAACAAGCCCACCGCGGTGATCATGCTCGCCGGACCCTCCGGGGTGGGCAAGACCGAAACGGCCCTGGCCCTGGCGGAGCAGATCTACGGCAGCGAAGAGCAGATCATCACGATAAACATGAGCGAGTTCCAGGAAGCCCATACGGTTTCCACCCTGAAAGGGGCGCCCCCGGGGTACGTGGGGTACGGCGAGGGCGGGGTCCTCACCGAGGCGGTACGGCGCAAGCCCTACAGCGTGATCCTCCTGGACGAGGTGGAGAAGGCCCACCCGGACGTGCACGAGATCTTCTTCCAGGTTTTTGACAAGGGGCAGATGGAAGACGGGGCGGGCCGGCTCGTCAATTTCCGCAACACCCTCATCCTCCTGACCACCAACGTAGGGGACGGGACCATCGCGGAGATCTGCGCCGACGAAGAAAACCTGCCGTCCCCGGAGGTGGTGGAAGCGGCGATCCGGGCCGACATGATGCGGGTGTTCCCCGCGGCCCTCCTGGGGCGGCTCCAGGTGGTGCCCTATTATCCCCTGAGCAGGGCGGCCCTTTTCGGCATCATCGCGGCAAAACTCGGCAAGGTGCAGAAGCGGGTGGAGGAGCATTACCACGCCGATCTCAAGGCGACCGACGCGGTAAAAGAGGAGATCATCCGCCGCTGCGACAACGCCGCTTCCGGGGCCCGCCTGATTGACGCGGTGATCAGCAATACCCTGCTTCCCGAGATCAGCGCGGAGTTCTTACGGAACACCATGGAGGGCAGGAGCTTTAAGACGGCGCTCATCGACGCCCGGGACAACGAATTCACGTATTCCTTTGAGTAGAGGAGGTTGCTATGCCTACACCGGTCGCGACTATCGCGAATCTTACCGCCACGGGGGACGTAATCATCGGCCCCGGCGGATTTACCACCATGGTGAAGGGTCTGCCCTGCGCCTGCATGGGGGACGCCGTGGCGGGCGCCCTCTGCGTGGCGGGGGTCATCACCATGACCACGGCGCTGAACAAGCTTGCCAAGGGGCGGCCCCAGGCGTGCCTGGGGAGCCTCGTCACCGGGATAACTCCCATCGGCATCCCCATGGCCACGGCGGTCCTGCTGTGCCCTAACGTGAACGTGATCGTATAAAGGGGGATTCCTATGGCGGATCGCAAAGTCATACTCTCGATGAGAATCGCCGGGGGAAGCCTCCCGGACCTGTACCCCTATGAACTCTTTCTGGAGGAGGGGTTTTCCCATGTCTACAAGGCCCGGCTGAAAGTGCTGTCCGACGTGGGGTACCGCGCCGAAGATCTCCTGGAAGTCCTGGACACGAGGATTTCCCTCGTCATTTCCCAGGTGCTGCGGGACGCGGCCACCACCCGGACGCGTTACTTCCACGGGATCATCACCGCCGCCGCCGCGGAGGGGGTGTTTTCCAGCGGCGACCAGCATTGTTACCAGTACACCCTGACCATCGAGAGCCCCCTCGCCCGGCTCCGCTACAACATGCGGAACGCGACCTATTACCGCAAAAGCCCGGTGGACGCCCTGGAAGCGGTTTTGGCGAACAACAAGATTACCGCCCAGTTTCCCGCCGCCTGTATCGACCGCACCGATTTCTCAACGCGCCTGATGTTTAACCAGAACGGCATATCGGACCTGGACTTCATCGCCAACATCCTTTTTACCTACGGGATTTCCTTTACCAACACCCACCCGGCGGCGGAAAACGCGGTGGCGGATGCGGACCTGGTCTTCTCCGGCGGCGACCGTTTCCCGAAGCCGGTCCTGGAGTATTCCGACGGCCGGGAGGCGCCGGATAAGGCGCTGTTTGATTTTGTCCGGGCCGACGAGAAGCAGGATATCCTGAAGATGGACGCCTTCCGGATGGAGACCTCCATCGGGACCGACGGCATCGAGGTGACGGCGGTGTATCCCGAATTCAACTACGGGAACAAGGAATGGAAAATCGGCGAAGTCGGCGCGGGGGAGCGATCCTTCATCTATAACCGCCTGTTCTCGGGATACGAGCGGGGAACGACGGCGGAGGAGATTAACGCCGATGTACAGCGGGTCTTGACCGCCCGGCAGCGCGGCTTTGACCTGGCAAAGGTGAACTGGGGGGGAAAGGCGGCGAACCTGCTGGTGATGCCCGGCGCCCTCTTTGAACTGGCCCACTTTTACGGCCTGGATGACGAGAGCCGGATCACCGCGATGGTAACGGCGGCGAAGACCCATGTCCGCGCGGTGTGGCCGGAAAAACTCGCGGTCAAGGCCGAAGCCGCGGAAAAGCAGGTGGAAACGGTGGAGATCGGCTTCTCCTGCATGGACTATAAGGCGGACATCGACCGGCGCTTTTGCGGCGCCCTGGTCAAATAGACGGGGCGGAAAACTATATATGTCGAGAAACCACCTTATGAGCATAGATTGGAGGTATGTATGGCTCTGCAAAAGATGATCGTATGCGAGAAGGGGGAAAACCAGGCGGACACCGCCCTGTATCCCTACCAGTTTTACGCCACGGAGAATACCTGGGACACCGCCACGGACCGCATCGTCATCAACATCGTTATGCCCATAGGCGGAGCGGAAACCGGGCTCTACCGCTTTCCCAAGATAGGAGAGAGCGTCCTGGTGGACGAAGACGACGCGAACAACTTTTATTTGCTGGGCTACGTACCCAGCGTGAGCAG
>JAITRV010000035.1 GCA_031288215.1 Spirochaetaceae bacterium
ATGTACCGGATCCGCCGGGACACCCACTACCGGACCGGGAACTCCTGGTGCATCTACCCCATGTACGACTTTCAGCACCCCCTGTCGGACGCCAAGGAGGGGATCACCCATTCCCTCTGTTCCCTGGAATACGAGATCCACCGGCCCCTGTACGAGTGGTTTATCCGGGAGGCGGAGGTGTTCCCCAGCCGGCAGATCGAATTTGCCCGGCTCAACATGAGCTATACGGTGCTGTCCAAGCGCTGGCTCCTCCGGCTGGTCCAGGATCGGTACGTTTCCGGCTGGGACGATCCCCGGATGCCCACCCTGGCGGGGCTGCGCCGCCGGGGCTATACCCCCGCGGCTATCCGGAGCTTTATCTCCCAAATCGGGATCGCCAAGACCGACAGCATGGTGGACATCGCCTTCCTGGAATACTGCCTCCGGGAAGACCTGAACAAACATTCCCGGCGGGTCATGGCGGTGCTGCGGCCCCTCAAGCTCATCATCGAAAACTGGGAGGCCGGCAGGGTCGAGGAACTTGAAGCGGTGAACAACCCCGAGGACGAATCCGCGGGAAAGCGGACCGTTCCCTTTTCCGGGGAACTGTGGATCGAGGCGGAGGATTTTGAGGAAACGCCCCCGCCCAAGTACCACCGGCTCTTTCCGGGCAATTCGGTGCGGCTGCGCTACGCCTATATCGTGACCTGTACGGGCTTCGACAAGGACCCGGCCACGGGGAAGATCACCGCGGTCCGCTGCACCTACGACGGCGCTACCCGGGGGGGCAACGCCCCGGATAACCGCAAGGTGAAGGGCACCATACACTGGGTTTCCGCGGCCCAGGCCGTTCCCCTGGAGGTGCGGATCTACGATCACCTCTTTGCCAAGGAGCGGCCCATGGAGGTTCCCCCGGGAGGGGATTTTACGGACAACCTCAACCCCCATTCCCTGGAGATCGTCCCTGATGCCTGGGGTGAACCCTGCCTTGCCGGCGCCGCCGAAGGGGACCGGTTCCAGTTTGAACGGCTGGGCTACTTCGTCCGGGACCCCGAGGGCGGCACGGCCGCGCCGGTCTTCAACAAGACCGTGGGTCTCCGGGACACCTGGGCAAAGCTCCGTGCCGCCCCCTAAACCGGGGGCTTGAGCACGGGCGTTTTTTGCGGTAAGGTTTGGGACATGACATACAAACAATTCAATCGTATCACCCAGGAACCGGGCGTTATGGGGGGAAAACCCTGTATACGGGGGATGCGTGTTACCGTGAGTATGGTGGTTTCCCAGATCGGAGCGGGTGAAAGCCTCGAGGAACTGTTGGCGGAATACCCCTATCTTGAGCGGGAAGATATTTTACAGGCTCTTCAATATGCGGCATGGCTTGCCGGGGGCCGTGAACTGGTGCTCTCCATCGCGTGAAAAGGGGATGAAAATTCTTGTTGATATGAACCTTTCTCCGCAGTGGGCGGAATTGTTGTCTCAGCGCGGGATTGAAGCGCTTCATTGGAGCGCCGCCGGTAGTCCCAAGGCCCCGGACGCGGAAATTATGGCCTATGCGCGGAACAGGGCTTATACGGTACTTACCCGGGACTTGGATTTCAGCGCCATTCTTGCGTCTACCGGAGGAGAGAGGCCAAGCGTCATTCAGATCCGCACGGCCGATGCCCGGCCTGAAACTATTTTTGAACCCGTCTTCCGCGCCCTCTCCGGGCTGATTGCCGAACTCGAAAAAGGCGCTATTGTTACTATTGATATGAATAACGTCCGCCTCCATATTCTCCCTCTCCCCCCCAGGGGGGGAGAGGCTCCTTCGCCGGTGGACCGGCGGCCCGAGACCCCTACGTAAATTCCTTGACAATTTGGACATAGCGCTGGGCATAATGGGGAAGGTAGATTCCCCGGCGGTATGCGGCAACAAAACAGGTCATGGTTTTGGGATTACCGACGGAAAAACAGAGCGGTTTGTGCGGCAGGGAGATATGCCGGAGGTGGGTTTCGCTTACAAAGGTAACGCCGTAGCCGTCCGCCGCAAGGTTCACCGAGGCGAGGATATTGCGGATTTCCAAAGAGATCTTGGGGCTTACCGCGGCGTCGCGGAGAATTTGATCCGCGATGTGCCGGGTCCGTTGATCAAGGCGCTGCATGAGAAAGGTCTCGTCTTGTAATGTTTTCACATCCAGCCAGGGGTATTTGCAGCCCTCTTTCCCGGCCCCGGTCCCTGCCAGGGGGTTGGCGGCGTTCATGACCAGAACGACCTCTTCCTCCTTGATAATGTCATAGGCGACGTCCGGATGGCGGATGGGGAGGGTAAAGAACGCAAGGTCGATTTCACCCTCCAGAATCATATCCTCGAGGACCGCCGAGTTCGCCTCCATTACCGAAACCCGTACTTCGGGAAATTCTTTCCGGAAAACCGGCAGGGTACAGGGCAGCATATAGGTACCCCGCATAATGGGGAAGGCTATCTTGAGTTCCCCGATATTTCTTTTCAGAATATCCGCCAACTCCTGATCCAGTTCTTTTTTTATACCCAGGATGGCTTTGGCTTTTTCCACATACCGCTCCCCCGCATAGGTCAGGAGAATTTTGTTTCCCAGGCGGCGGAAGAGCGGCTGTCCAAGTTTTTTTTCCAGATTCTGGATAAAGGTACTTAACGTGGGCTGGGATACAAAAACATCTTCCGACGCCCGGGTAATATTCTGCTGTTTCGCAATGGAAACAATGTATTGAAGTTCTCGAAAATCCATGAGGTGCCTCCACCTGATTATATACTATTCATGCAGACTATAAAAAGTATTCAAAATATGAATTGGACTTAGTTTCGATACTGTGATAAAATCTGAACCAAAGAGATAATCAGGGGAAACGCTGAAAACTCCGGTTTGGTTTTCAGCGCCCCGCTAACCCCCGGGTCTACCGGGACCAGGGGGTAAAAAAGCGAAAGGAGTTTAATGATGCAGCAGGCGGTTCCCTGTATGATTATTCGGGGCGGGACCAGTAAGGGCCTGTATTTTTTGGATCGGGATCTTCCCCCCGCCGGGGACGAGCGGGATAAGACCCTGCTCAGGCTGATGGGGAGCCCGGATATCCGGCAGATTGACGGTCTGGGCGGAGCGGTCTCGGTTACCAGTAAAGTCGCGATTCTTGCCCCTTCAAGCAGGGACGGAATTGATGTGGATTATACCTTTGCCCAGGTTTCGGTGGACAAGCCGGTGGTTTCCTATACGGGGAACTGCGGGAATATTTCTTCCGGGGTCGGCCCCTTTGCCATTGAATGCGGGCTGGTAACGGCCGGGGATCAGGTCACCCGGATACGGATTTTCAATACCAATACGCAAAAAGTCATGGTGGAGGAAGTGGAAACCCCCTGCGGCAGGGTAAATTATGCGGGGAATTTTCAGATCCCCGGCGTACCCGGCGGGGCCGCGCCGGTAAAGGTGCTGGTCCAGGACCCCGCGGGGGCGGTCTGCGGCAGCCTCCTCCCCACGGGCAATGCGGTTGACGAGCTTGCCATTCCCGGCTTCGGCCCTCTAGCCGTATCAATCGTGGACGCCGCCAATCCCCTGGTATTTGCGCTGGCCGCGGATATCGGCATGAGCGGCAAAGAGGGGCCTGAAGAAATCGACGCCAATCCGCCCCTGCTTGCCCTGCTGGAAAGGATCCGCGGCGAGGCCGCCAAAAAATTGGGCTTTGTGGAAGATGCGGGGGAATCGGCATGGAAGAGCCCGACGGTGCCCAAAATGACCGTGGTGGCCCCCCCGGCGGACTATACCAGCATTTCGGGGGAACTCATCCGGGCGGAACAGGCGGACCTTTTGGGGCGGATGATGTCCATGCAGCGGCCTCACCCCACCTACGCCCTGACCGGCGCCATGTGTACCGCGGCGGCGGCGGCAATCCCCGGCACCTTGGTCTACCGGGTCCGCCGGCCTGATGCGGATACCAAACGGCTCCGCATCGCCCACCCCGGCGGAATTCTGGAAGCGGGAGCGGATCATGACCTTTCGTCCCGGGGCATTCGTATTTTGAACGTGTACGGATTCAGAACCGCCAGGCTTTTAATGAAAGGAACTGCCTTCTGTTAAACCGGTGGAACCGGTTTAATGGCGCGGCTGGATACTGCCGCCAACAATATGAGGAGAAAATACATGAAGACAAACATGAGGAACACTATGAAGCGGACAGCGGGTGTCTTGACGGTCGGGATCGCGGCAGCGATGATTACTGCCTTGTTTTTCATCACCGCTTGTACGAAAAGCGGGGGAAAGGATGCCGCACCGGCCGCACGGGCGGTTGATTTCCCCAGACGGCCGGTAGAAATGGTAATCCCCTTCGGGTCCGGGAGTTCCAGCGATGTTTTTGCCCGGCAATATGCCCAGATTACCGAGAAATTTCTGGGGAAGCCGATCAACTGCATCAACAAATCCGGGGCGGGCACGATCGAGGGCCTGACCTATGCCTACAATGCCCCGGCGGATGGCTACACGATTTTGGAGATCACCCCGTCGCTGCTTATCAAGGAATTGATGAACGAATCGGACATCAAATTCCGCGCGTCCTTTGAGCCGCTCATCAAGGTACAGAACGATCTCCAACTCTTTGGGGTGGCAAAAAACAGCCCCTATAAAACCCTGGATGATTTGATGGCCTATGCCAAGGCCAATCCGGGAAAGCTGAAGATTGGAGGCGTCTCCCCCGGAGGTCTCGATGATTATATTGCCAACGGCTTTGCCCGGGCGGCGGGTTTTACCTGGACCTATGTGCCCTACAAGTCCGGTTCCGAGGTAAAGGCCGCGGTGTTGGGCGGCGAGTTGGACGTGTACCAGGACAAGATGATCAACTTCTTGCCGATGGTACAATCCGGCGATATTATTCCCCTGGTGATCCTAAGCAGCAAGAGCTACCCCCAAATTCCGGGGCTGGAAAATTGCCCCGCCTCCGCCGAAAAGGGGATTAACTTTACCCAGGGGTCCTGGCGCGGCTTTGTCATAAAGAAGGGAGCCCCCCAGGAGGTTAAGGATATCCTGATTGACGCCCTGAGAAAAGCCTATGCGGACCCGGCCTACAAGGAAATGGAAGAACGGGAAATGACCAATTTGAGTCCCGGTTTTCTGGAAGCCGGTGATTGGGTGAAAGAATGGGATCGGGAATATAAGAACCTGGAAGAGGTTTTTAAGCAGCTTGGCCTGATCTAAGCTGCTAAGGGAGATTATTGTGGAACTGATTTTTTCTGTCATCTTGGGAATCATACTGCTCTTGTGCCTGGGAACCGCTTTGCGTATCCCTACCAGAACGGTGGGGACGGATGTCTTAAAAGCGGGCGGGTTTCCCATTGGGGTCATTGCCCTTTCTCTCATCGTACTGGCCATTCTCATAACCCAGTACGTTCTTCAGCACAAGAAGGGCGGGAAGCCGATATTTGCGGGGCCGGGGATACAGCCAAAGGTTATTGCCACCGCGGCGGTGATTGGCGTCTATGCGGCACTGATAAACATTATCGGTTTTATATTTTCTACCTTGGTATTCACTTTTGTGAACCCCCTGATCATGGGATATAAAAACTACCGGCTCCTGGCGTTTTTTTCTGTTCTGCTGACGGTGGTGATTATACTGGTATTCGGCAAAGTTTTTTACATCCCCCTGCCCCGGGGCCTGGGTTTCTTACGGGAACTCAGTTATTACATATATTGAAGGACAGGGTGTCATGGAAATCTTGATCCAGTCGATTCAGTATGTGTTTACCCCGTTTAACCTGGCATTGGTAATCGGAGGGACCGCCTTCGGGATGATATGCGGGGCGCTGCCGGGGCTCAGCGCTTCCATGTCGATTATTTTGCTCCTGCCCTTTACCTACGGGATGGAGCCGGTTCAGGCTATCGTTACCTTGGTTGCCGTATACACCGGCGCCGCCTGCGGGGGGTCCATTTCGGCGATCCTGCTGCGCACCCCCGGCACCCCCGAGGCGGTGGCCACGACCTTTGACGGGTATCCTATGGCGATGCGCGGCCAGGCCGGGCGGGCCCTGGGCCTGGCGGTTTCAGCCTCCTCCTTTGGGGGGATCTTTTCGGCGCTGATGATGGTCCTGTGCGCCCCCCTGCTCGCGACGGTGGCGCTGAAATTTCAGAGCGCCGAATACTTCGGCCTTGCCCTCTTGGGCTTAAGCTGCATTACCAGCATCGGCTCAAAGAACCAGTTGAAGGCCATCTTCGCCTGTTTAATGGGCCTCCTCCTGTCCACCGTGGGGCTGGACGAGATCAACGGCCTGCACCGCTTTGTGTACGGTTCCCCCTTTCTGATGAACGGCATCAATTATATCCCCGTGATGATTGGGTCCTTTGCCCTGGCGGAGGTGTACAAAATCATTGAGGACCGGGCCCGGTCGGGAGGGGCGCCCGGTGAAGTGATCAGTTCCAAGGTATCCCTGGAAATGATCAAACTGAAGGAATTGTTGGGCAAATGGATCACCCTGATAAAATCCTCAATAATCGGGACGGTCATCGGCATCGTGCCTGCCGCGGGAGGCGCCATTGCCGCGCTGGTCGCCTATGGGGAGGCTTCCCGGAGCAGCAAAACCCCGGAGGAATTCGGCAAGGGGATTGATGAGGGCATCCTGGCGCCGGAAAGCGCCAACAATGCCGCGGTGGGAGGCAGCATGGTTCCGACCATGGTTCTGGGCATCCCCGGCAGCCCTACCGCCGCGGTTATCATGGCGGCCTTTATGATCCACGGGCTGCGTCCCGGCCCGCTGCTTCTCAAGGATCAGCCGATTCTGCTGAACGCGATCTTTATCGGCCTGATTCTTGCGTCCCTGCTGCTGTTTGTCGTGGGCCGTTATATCACCCGGCAGTTTGCCCGGATTCTCAAGCTGCCCTATCCCCTTTTGGGGACCCTGATAATCGTGCTGGGAATCATCGGGGCCTATGCCCTGAAAAACAGCTTCTACGATATTCTCTTGGCCCTGATCTTCAGCGTGGTGGGGTATTTCTTTGACCGGTATAAGTTTTCCAATTCAGCGATGATTTTGGGGCTTATCCTGGGCAGCATCGCGGAAAACAGCCTGCGTAAACAGCTTATCGTGTCCGAGGGAAGCCTGGCGGGTTTCTTTACCCGGCCTATTGCCCTGGTGGTGGTGCTGTTTTCCCTTATCGCCTTTATCAGCCCCTTTATTCGAAAAGCCCCGAAGGGGCGTTCATAGCGGGGAGCCACTGCGCCCTCCCGGTCGGCCCCAGGGGCCCGGCTAAAGGAGCAGGAATTTAACCGCGAAGTCGAAACGTGGAGGGCGGTGAGGACCTTTGGCCCTCACCGCCCTCCACGGCTTGGGTTGGTGCCGGGCACCAACCCAACCGGCCCCGGCGGCCTCAACGCATAAGGGCCGGTCCGGGTATTGGCAGGATCGTCATAGTAGGATACCCTAAAGCCACTATGCCCCGCATCATACTCAAGAATTTCCGTATCCTCGACGAAACCACGGACGTTTTCGGCTCGGCGGTCCTGGAGGACGGCCTCATCCGGGATATCCTCCCCGGCCCGGCGGGCCCCTCCTCCGGCGGCCTCGTTATCGACGGCAGCCTTTGGGCGCCGGACGGGGACCTCGTCCTCATGCCCGCCCTGGTGGACCTCCACGCCCACTTCCGGGACCCCGGCTTCCCGGACAAGGAAACCCTGGAGTCCGCCGCCCTGGCCGCCGTTGCCGGGGGCTACGGAACCGTGGTCTGTATGGCCAATACCAGCCCGGTCATCGATACGCCGGAAAAGGCGGCGGCCCTCAAAGAACGGGCAGACCGCCTGGGCCTCATCGACCTCTACCCGGTCATTTCCCTCACCCGGGGCATGGAGGGCCGGGAACTTTCGGGGATCACCGCCCTCCCTTCGCCGCGCTATACCCCCCGGCTCCTCTCCGAGGACGGCAAGGATGTGGAAGACGACGGCCTTTTCCTGGAGGCCCTTTCCCACGCCCGCCGCCTGGGCCTGCCCGTATCCTGCCACTGCGACGCCGGGGGGCCTCCGGCAGCGGCCGCAAAGAAAGCCGGAAAGAGCCGGGCCGTTTGGAGCCGCCTGGAGGAGAACCACGCCGTCCGCCGGGCCATCGACCTGGGCATGAAGGCCGGCGCATGGATCCACATCGCCCATGTCTCCACCGCCGAAGCGGTGGAACTCATCCGGCAAACCAAGGCCGCCGGAGCAACGCCCCCCTTCACCCTGACCTGCGAGGCGACGCCCCACCACCTCGCCCTGACCGAGGAGACCGCCCGGGCTCTGGGGGAAGAATCCCGGGGCCGGGTGAATCCCCCCCTCAGGACCGAAGCGGACCGGCAGGCCCTCGCCGCGGGGCTTCTGGACGGGACCATCGACGCCATCGCCACGGATCACGCCCCCCATACCCCGGAAGACAAGCTCGCCGGCGCCCCCGGTTTCAGCAGCCTGGACCTCGGCCCCTGGGGCATCGGAGGCCCCGGGGGGCCTTTCAGTGGGGCTTTCATGAGTAGTGCGGAGCCTACTTCCGGCGGATCCTGCTTAGCCGCGGGTGGATCGAAGGCCCGCCTGCCCCAAACCGGGACTTCGATGCTTCAAAGAATCTCCCGTTGGGTAAGCGGAGCGCCTGCCCGAATTTTAGGGCTTGGCGGGGAGGCTCCCTCAGATGGCGGCGCCGCGGCTCCCCCGTTCACGCCCGTATCGCTTCAAAGAAGCCCCTCCCGGGGGCGGATTGCGGCGGGGTTTCGGGCGGACCTGGTGCTTGTCCGGATCGGGGCGGCCTGGACCGTCGATTCCCGGCGTTTCAGGTCCAGGGGAAAAAATACCCCCTTTGAGGGCCGGACCCTGTCCGGTCAAATCCTTTTAACCATACACGAGGGGCGGATCGTGTATCAGGCCCCTGACGCGGGATCGGAGCAGTAAATGTATGCTATGGATAAACTCTACGAGGCGGTAGCCGCCAACGGCCCGGTGTGCGTGGGCCTGGATACGGTTCCCGAGTACGTCCCCCCGGCGGTCCTGCGCCGGATGGAAACGGAGGCCGGCGCGGTGCTGGCCTTTAACCGGGCGGTCATTGACGCCACCGCGGAGGTTGCGGCTTGTTTCAAGGTCCAGATCGCCTGTTACGAAGCCCTGGGCCTCCCGGGGCTCAAGACCTACGCCGAAACCCTCCGCTACCTCCGGGAACGGGGAGCCCTGGTCATCGCCGACATCAAGCGGGGGGACATCGCCGATACGGCCCGCCGCTACGCTCAGGCCCATTTTGAGGGGGACTTCGAGGCGGATTTTGTGACCCTCTCCCCTTATATGGGGATGGACACGCTTGAACCCTGGCTTTCCTATGCCGACAGCCGGGGGAAGGGGGCCTTTGTCCTCATGCGGACCAGTAATCCGGGGATGCGGGATTTCGAATACCGGGAATTGGCCGCCGGAGGCCGGCTCTACGATGCCGTGGGGGACCGGCTGGCGGTGCTGGCCGAAACGCGCAGGGGCGCCCACGGCTACGGGGCCTTTGGCGCGGTGGTGGGATGCACCGAACGGGAAGAGGCTGCGGCGATCCGGGAAAAACGGGGGAACCTGTTCTTCCTCATCCCCGGCTACGGGGCCCAGGGGGGAGGGGCCGAAGACGCGGCCCTGCTCCTGCGGGAGGGCAACGGCGGGGTGGTGAACGCCTCCCGGTCCATCCTCCGGGCCTGGACCGCGCTTCCCGGCGAAGCGGATATTAACCGGGCGGCGGAAGCGGCCCGGGAGGCGGCGCTGTCCATGAGGGCCGCCCTGAAAAACAGCACGCGGTAGGGGAGGGGAGAGCGCCGGCGAAGTTTCTTCCGCTTCCTCACGGTTAACGGTCCGGTTTACCCCTCGCCCAAGTAGGCCCGCCGCACCCCTTCGTCCTTGAGGAGGGCCGCTCCGGTGTTCTGCATGACGATGGTTCCCGTCTCCAGGACATAGGCGTAATCGGCGATTTCCAGGGCGGCGTGGGCGTTCTGTTCGATGAGGAGGACCGTGGTGCCGTTCCGGTTTATCTCCCCGATGATGCTGAAGATCATCCGGGAGATGAGGGGCGCCAGGCCCAGGGAGGGTTCGTCCAGCATGAGGAGTTTCGGCTCCGTCATGAGCCCCCGGGCCACGGCGAGCATCTGTTGTTCCCCGCCGCTCAAGGTTCCCGCGCTTTGGCGCATCCGTTCCCGCAGCCGGGGGAAGAGGTCGAAGCAGCGATCCCGGCTCTGCCGGATCCGCTTGGAGTCCTTCTGAACATAGGCCCCCAGCCGGAGGTTCTCCTCCACCGTGAGGTTGGGGAACACGTGGCGGCCCTCGGGGATGAGGACCAGCCCCCGGGAGACGATGTCCTTGGGGTCCCGGCCGGTGAAGTCTTCCCCGTCCCAGAGGATCTTCCCCGAGGCGGATTTCACGAGGCCCACGATGGTGTTGAGCATGGTACTCTTCCCCGCGCCGTTGGCGCCGATGAGGGTAACGATTTTTCCGTCGGCCACTTCGATATCAATGCCCCGGAGGGCGTGGATGCCGCCGTAATACACCGACAGGGCTTCGAGCTTGAGCATCACTCTACCCCCAAATAGGCGTCGATGACCTTCTGATTTCGCTGGATCTCCGCGGGGGTGCCCTCGGCAATGGTGATCCCGTAGTCCAGCACGTAGAGCCGGGTACAGATCCCCATGACCACCTGCATGTGGTGTTCAATAAGGAGGATCGAGATCTTGAACTGGTCCCGGATCTTCAGGATAAAGTCCATCAGTTCCTGGGATTCCTGGGGGTTCATCCCCGCCGCGGGCTCGTCCAGGAGGAGGATGGCAGGTTCCGTCGCCAGGGCCCGGACCAGTTCCAGCCGCCGCTGCTTGCCGTAGGGGAGGGACACGGCGTTGTCGTCGGCGTTGTCCAGGAGCCCCACCGATTCCAGGAGTTCCCGGGCAAATTCATGGGCCTTTCGCTCCTTCTTGAGGTAAGAGGGCAGGTGGAGGACCGACTCAAAGAGGCGGGGCCGCTCCCGGAGGGTACAGGCGGCCAGAATGTTTTCCAGCACCGTCATCTCGTGGAAAAGCCGGATATTCTGAAAGGTCCGGGCTATCCCCGCCTTGGCGATGAGGTGGGGGGGCTTGCCGGTGATCCGCTTTCCGTCCAGGAGGATCTCCCCCCGGGTGGGGGCATAGACCCCGGTGATCACGTTGAAGACCGTGGTCTTCCCCGCGCCGTTGGGTCCGATGAGGCCCACGATTTCCCCGTTCTCCACGGTGATCGAAAAATCCGTAACCGCCGTGAGGCCCCCGAACTCCATGGCGACCTGTTTGGTTATCAGCATCAGGACCTCCCCCGATTTTTCCGGAACGGCAGGAGGGCCTTGAGCCGGGGAAGGAGGGAACGGCAAACCAGATCCCAGGAGAACTCCTGTTTCCCCATGAGCCCCTGCTGGCGGTAGATCACCACCGCCAGGAGGAGGATGCTGAACACCACCATCCGCAGCCCCGGCAGGCCCTGGGTGCGGAAGAAGATGAGGTTGAGGGAACCGTCCAGGAAGCGGAGGGCCTCCATGGCGATGGTAACCCCGATGGCGGCGATCACCGATCCGGTGATGCTCCCGATTCCCCCCAGGACCACGATGAGCAGAATATTGTAGGTGAGGCTGAAGGTGAACATCTTGGGGTCGATGGTGGTCATGAGGTGCCCCAGGAGGGCGCCCCCGGCCCCGGCGATGAAACTGGAGATGGTAAAGCTGGTGATCTTGATCCGGGCGACGGGAATCCCCATGGCTTGGGCGGCGATCTCATTGTCCCGTACCGCCCGGCAGGAACGGCCAAAGGCGGACCGGATCAGGGCCGCCATGAAGACGATGGTGATCACCGCCGCGGCCCAGATCATCAGGGTGGTGGAGAATTTCGGCAGACCCTTGAGCCCCAGGGCGCCGTTGGTTATCGGCTGGAGGTTGGTGATCACCACCCGGATGATCTCGGAGAAACCCAGGGTGGCGATGGCCAGGTAATCGTCCCGAAGCCGGAGTACCGGGGCGCCGATGAGGAAGCCCGCCAGGCCCGCCGCGGCCCCGGCGATGATGAGGGCGGGGATGAAGGGCAGTTCCACCTGGGCAAGGATCGGGACGATGGGGGCCATGAAGAAGTTCAGCTCCTTCTGGGCGGGGCTCATGGTGAGGAGGGCGCTGACATAGGCCCCGATAGCCATGAACCCCGAGTGACCCAGGGAGAAAAGCCCGGTGAACCCGTTGATCAGGTTAAGGGACAGGGCGAGGATGATGTAAATACCGCAGAGATTGAAGATCCGCAGGGTAAAAGAACTGAAAAGCCCGTTGGCCAGGAAGATAAAAGCGGCGGCCAGGGCGCAGCCTGAGATATTCAAAATCCGCTTGGTTTTTTTATCAAGGATCACGCCGCCCCTTCCCCCTTACGATCCGTTTCACGCTTTTTCCTCACTTCCCGCCCCCTGCGTGCCTCAAGGTTCCTGCCCCTGCCCTTCGGTTCCCTGCCCCATTTCACTTCCGATACCCGCCTAGACCTTCTCTATCTGATGTTTCCCCAGGAGCCCCGAGGGCTTCACCAGCAGCACGATGATGAGGAGCACAAAGGCAAAGGCATCCCGGTAGCCGGTCAGGGTGGGAAGGAAGGCGATGATCATGATCTCGATGAATCCCAGGAGGAGCCCCCCCAGGACCGCGCCGCCGATATTGCCGATTCCCCCGATCACCGCGGCGATAAAGCATTTGAGCCCCGGAATCATCCCCATGGTAGGGTTGAGCTGGGGGTATTTCAGGGCCCACATGACCCCTCCGACGGCGGCCAGCACCGATCCCGTTCCAAAAGTGAAGGAGACGATTTGGTTGACGTCGATGGCCATGAGCCGGGCCGCGGCCAGATCCGTGGAAACCGCCCGCATGGCCATCCCGGTTTTGGTCTTGTAGATGACGGCGAGGAGCACCACCAGAAGCGCGGCGGTCAGGCCCGGGATAAAGAGGCTGATACTCATCACCGATACGGACCCGATCCTCACCACCTGATTGAAGATCTCCGGCACCGGAAAGCCCTTGGGCCGTCCCCCAAAGATCACCGTGGCCAGGTTTTCGATGAGAAAAGAGGCCCCGATGGCGCTGATCATGATGGATATTTTGGGGCTCTCCCGGAGGGGCTTGTAGGCGATCCGTTCCAGCCCGACCCCCAGGATCCCCGTGAGGCCGAAGGCCACCACAAAGCCAACCCACCAGGGCATCAAGAGGAGGGTAACGCCGTAAAAGGCGATATACCCCCCCAACATAAACACATCGCCGTGGGCAAAGTTGATGAGCCGGAGAATTCCGTAGACCATGGTATACCCAATGGCGATCAAGGCGTAGAGGCTTCCCAGAGAGAGGGCGTTTGAAAGGTGTTGTAAAAAAAGTTCCCCCGTTATCATCGCCTCTGCCGCCTTTGTTTTTCGCTGCCCTTAGGGGTTCACCACGGTCTTATAGACGAATTTCCCGCCCTCCACGGCCTTGATAAAGGCGCTCTTGGTGGCGTCCCCATTGGCGTCCAGGGTCGTGGTTCCGGTAGCCCCGATAAAGCCGGAGGTTGCCGCAATGGCGTCCCGAATCTTGAGGGGATCCGTGGAACCGGCCCGTTTGATCGCGTCCAGGGCGACGAGGTAGCCGTCATAGCCCAGGGCGGTTACCGCCGCGGGTTCCCGGGAATACCGGGCCCGGTACTCCCGAAGGAAAACCTCCGCCGCCGCCGTGGTGGCCACTTCCGAGGCAAAGAAGGTGGAGAACACCGCCCCTTCTACCCGTTCCCGGCCCACGTCGATAAATTCCGGGGTCTCCCAGGTATCGCCGCCGATGATCGGAACGGTGATGCCCAATTCCCGGGCCTGCTTTATCACCAGGGCCGATTCGGTGTAATTCCCCGGGGCGAAGATCACATTGGGGTTGAGGGACTTGATGGTGGTAAGCTGGGCGCTGAAATCCTGATCCCCGGTGTTGTAGTTTACCGTGGTGAGGATGCTGTTGTTATTGCCGGTGAGGCGCTTGAAGTTATCCGAGAAGAATTTCGCCAGGCCGACGGAATAGTCGTTGGAGACTTCCTGGACAATCACGGCGGTCTTGGCGTTCAGGTCCCGAAAGGCATAATTGGCCATCACCGTGCCCTGGAAGGGATCAATAAAGCATACCCGGAAATAGTAATCGTTCCCCGCGGTAACCAGGGGGTTGGTACAGGAAAGGCCTATCACCGGAATCCGGGCCTCCTTGGCCACTTCGCCCCCGGCCATAGCCAGGGAAGATCCCCATGATCCGAGGATCAGGGTAACCTTATCCGCGGCAATCAGGCGTTCCACCGCCGTGGCCGCTTCCACCTTGTCGGACTTGTTGTCCGCTACCACCAGTTCGACCTTATAGGTCTTTCCCCCGACGGTCACGGTGGGGTTCAGCTCATTGGCCAGGCGTACGCCCTCAACTTCCATGGCGCCCCCCGCCGCGTTTGCCCCGGTCATGGGTTCAAACACCCCGATCTTAATGACATCCCCGGCTTCCGCCTTGGCGCCGGCACATACCGGCAGGGCCGCTGCCGTAACGAGCAGGGCCAAAATCGTCAGTTTCAACATCAGTTTCATTTTTTCCTCCTTGGATTAAACGATTGATAGAACAGCATACCATATATTGAAATATTATTCAATATTTATACGAGGATTACTTCAGCAATTCTCAGTTTAACAGAAAAAAGGTCTCAACCATTGACCCTTTGAGACGGGTGTGCGGATAGATGCCTGATACCAGTCGATGCTGGATTATCTCGGCGCAGGATGCGGGAAGAACACGGCGGAAACACAACCTGGAAACCGTCTTGAGGGTCGTGGCTCTGCCGTCTGACACGTTTTGACATGTCGTGACATTCGTCTTGACAAAATTAATTAAATTTTTCTTGACAACTGAAGATTTCGCCTTTATCATATTCTAAGACCTATATGCTAACGGTTAGCAGTTAGGTGCTAGCTTAAGCAGTGTTACTGCTTAATTTAAGAAGAATTTGTTCGGAGGAAAAGCGATGAAAATCACAAGTATTGATGTTTTTAAGACAACCATGGGACGGCCCTCTGTAGAAGGGAGTATATGGAACCCTATTGTTGTCCGGATTAACACCGATGAAGGCATCAGCGGTTTCGGAGAGGCCGGTCTTGCGTACGGGAATTCTCAAACCGC
>JAITRV010000080.1 GCA_031288215.1 Spirochaetaceae bacterium
TCCCGCATCTCCGCATCCAGAATTTCCGCGGTGGCGATAAACGAGACCGGCCGGGGCCATTCCCGGCAGAGGTCCAGGGCGCGGCTTGATTTCCCCGATTTGACGCCGCCGGTGATAAGAGCGATCATGGCCCTATTGTGCCCCAATTTCCGCCGGCTGTCAACGCGGATTCGGCGCGGCCGGTTTTCATTGACTTTGGAAGTTTTTTGAGCTACTATAATAATAGGGAGGGGGACGCCCTCTCTTAATATTGTAAAGGAGGACGAACATGCACGACGATCACGGATGCCATGGGCACGATCACGAACATCCCCACACCCACTCCCATACCCATCCTCACGATCATGAGGGCGAGTGCCACAACCATGCCCATGAGCATACCCATACCCATCCGCATACCCACGCCCATGATCACGGCCATGCCCACGAACCGGCTCATGCCCATGAACCGGGCGGCGATCACCGCCACGACCATGACGCCTGTGGTGAGGGAACCGGCGGGGCGGATATGGCCAAGACCCGGGCCCTGCTGGAGTATATGCTGGGGCATAACCGGGATCATGCCGGGGAATTGGGGGAGCTGGCCCATAAGCTGCGCCACGCGGGGCTTGGGGCGGCGGCGGATGTCCTCATCTCCGGCGTGAAGGATTTTGACCGGGGCAACGAAAAGCTCGCCCAGGCCCTGGAACTGATCAAGGGAGGGAAAGCCTGATGTGTCTTTCCACGGTATATGAGTTGGGGGCCCAAGGGGACAAGCGGCTGATCTGCGAACATACCAGCAGCCTGAGGGTCCAGGGGGACCGGATTGTGCTGGTGGACCTCATGGGCAGCGAAGTCTCCGTGCCCGGGACGGTGCAGAGCGTGGATCTCGTGAAGAACACGATCTTCATCAGCCCGGCGGTGGTTCCATGAAGTATGAAATGATCCGGGAGATTTTTAATAATTGCTCCGGGAACCAGATGAGGGACGTGGATATCAGGGATGTCGAAACCTCCAGTCCGGACCTCACCGTCAAGGAGTTCCTGGTCGGCAATTCGGTGCGCTGTGAAAAGAGTGAAAAACCCGACGGAAGCGTGATCTTCGATATAAATACCGACGGCATTCTCCAGCGGGTTTCCTTTTCCCCCCGGGAAAGGGACTCAACCTGAGCCGCGGGGGAAAAGAGAGAAAACCCACCGAAAGCATTACCGCGAAATCGAAGTAGGATTAAAAAAGGGAAAAGGGGGCTATCTTGTTTTTTTTACCGGAAAAAAGGATACTAGGGGTATGAATATAGGCGAAATATGCTATATTTCAAGCCGTCTGTTTTTCGGCGCCCTGGCGTCCTTTTTTGCCGTGATCCTGTGGTCGAAAACCAGGGACCCGGCGTGGATGCTCGTGGGAATGGGAACGATAGCCGCCTATATAGAAATTGTGTGTTCCGTCCTGGATCGGGCCGGCCTTACCAAAACCGGGGGAAGCGGGGGTATTTCCATGTCCCTGGGGGCCATCGTGCTGTCCAATCTGCCGGCGTTTTTTTTAACCGGCGCCTTTATGGTGATGGTGGTCCGAAAAATACGCCGGCACTAGGAACATCAGAGGGAGCATGTGAGAGGGAGAATGTGAGAGGGAGAATGTGATATGAAGGCGCTTGTTGTGGGCATCCTGATCCTGGCCGCCGCGGTGTTGGCGATACTGCCTTCGGGGCTGGGTTGGGGGAAGGATGTGGCGGCCTTTCTTCGGGGGGGGGGGCCGGTGCTGGCCCTGTTCATCGGCGCGGTGGCGGTCTTTATCGGTATCGCCGATATAAAGGACCGCGCCGAGGCAAAGAAGGAAGCCGCCGCCGGTAAGCCGGATGTGCCGGATAAGAGCGATGCGTAACGGGGAGGGGCAGCGGTGGTCGAAAGAACCCTTGTTTTGTTGAAGAGCGGCGTCCTCCAGCGCCGTATCGCCGGGGAGCTGATCCGCCGCTTCGAGCGGAAGGGCTTCAACATCATTGCCCTGAAGCTCCTGCGGATGGATCGGGCCCTGGCGGAGGCCCATTACGGGGAGCACCGGGGCAAGGATTTTTACGAGAAGCTCCTGGACTATATCTGTTCAGGCCCGGTGATCGCCATGGTCCTGGAGGGGGAAGAAGCCATTCCCCTGGTCCGCGCCCTGACGGGGCCCACGGAGGTCCTCAAGGCTCCGCCGGGGACCATCCGGGGGGATTTTGCCCACCGGACCAGGTTCAATGTCGTCCATGCCTCCGATTCCCCGGCGGCGGCGGATCGGGAAATTGCCCTTTTCTTTACGGATGAGGAGATCCTCCCCTGGGAGGACGGGAATGCCCGCTGGTTTTAGCCCGCGGGCCGGAATCGGGGGAGGAAAACGGGAGAGCAGGCGGATGGGAAGGAACGGATGAAGCACGAGACAGCGCCCCGGTGGAATTTACAGACCATTTATCCCTCCTTTGATTCGGCGGAATATCGGGGGGATCAGGAACTCCTGGGGGATCGGCTCCGGGCCCTGCTGGAAGCGCTGGAGGAACCCCTGGGGGATGCGGTTTCCGCGGAGCAGGTCCTGGCCCTGATCCGCGCCTTCGATGAGGCGGGGAATCTGGCGGAGAACCTCCAGGCCTATGCGGAGGCGGTGTATACCACCGACACCCGATCCGGCCGGGCCCTGGCGGAGATCAACGCCCTGGAGGCCCTGGCCCTGCCCCTGGGGAAGGCGGCGGCCCTCTTCCGCTGCCGCCTGGCGGAACAGGAAGCGCGGATCCTTCAGCTTGCCGAAGCCGATGAAGCCTTGAAGCCCTACGGCTTCTTCCTCCGGCAGGCCCTGGCACAGGCCGCCTTCCAGATGCCGGCGGAGATGGAGGACCTGGCCCAGGACCTCGGCCGCAGCGGGGGGGATGCCTGGGGGCGGCTTCAGGAGGCGATCTCCTCCACCGCCTCGATGGTCTGGGACGAGGCTTCGGGGGAACGGAAGACCGTCACCGCCCTGCGGGACCTGGCCCACCGGGCGGAACGGGCCCTCCGGGAGCGGGCCTACCGGGCGGAGCTGGATCTGTGGAAGGCGGCGGAGATTCCCCTGGCGGCGGCCCTGAACGGCGTCAAGGGGACCACCCTCACCCTGGAGAAACGCCGGGGCTGGAAATCGATCCTCCGGAAATCGGCCTTTCAGTCCCGGCTTGAGGAGGGGACCCTGGAGGCCCTGATCGCCGCCCTGGAAGAGTCCCTGCCCCTTTTCCGCCGCTACCTCAAGGCCAAGGCCACCCTCCTGGGGCTGGGGAAACTCGCCTTCTACGACCTCTTCGCCCCGGCCCCGGAAGGGGGAGGCCGCCGCTGGTCCTGGGAGGAGGCGGTGGAATTCGTGGCCCGGCGCTTCGACGGCTTTGACCCGGGGATGGGGGCCTTTGCCCGCCACGCGGCGGCCTTTGCCTGGATAGACGCCGAGGGCCGGGAGGGCAAGGTGGGGGGCGCCTACTGCACGGACTTTCCCCTGGCCGGGGAGTCCCGGATCCTCTGCAACTTTGAAGGCTCCTTTGATTCGGTTACCACCGTGGCCCATGAACTGGGCCACGGCTGGCACCACGAGGTGATCAAGGATCTGCCCCGGAGCCTTTCGGGTTACCCCATGACCCTGGCGGAGACGGCCAGCATCTTTGCGGAGACCATCGTCTTTGAGGGGGCCTTGGCCGATGCCGCCCCGGCGGAACGGCTGGGCCTCATCGAGGGGAACCTCAAGGATAGCTGCCAGGTGGTGGTGGACATCCTCTCCCGGTTTTACTTTGAGCGATCCCTCTTTGAACGCCGGGACCGGGGGGAGCTGGCGGCGGAGGAACTCTGCGCCCTGATGATCGACGCCCAGAAGCGGACCTACGGCGACGCGCTGGACGCGGAGCAGCTTCATCCTTATATGTGGGCGGTAAAGAGCCACTACTACGATCCTTCCCTGGCCTTTTACAACTACCCCTACGCCTTGGGGCTGCTCTTTTCCCTGGCCCTCTTTGCCAGGGCCCGGGAGGAGGGGCCCTCTTTTGCCGCGGCCTACCGGGAACTCCTCCGGCTGACCGGCCGCGCTTCCGTGGAGGAGGCCGCCCGGGCCGCGCGCTTCGACCTGGGGACCGGCGCCTTGTGGCGTCAGGGGATTTCCCTTATCGGGGAACGGGTCGAACAGTTTGAAAACCTGGCAGGTTTGAGCGCCCTCGTCGGGCTGAAGCCCTGATAGAAAATCCGGTACGTTTATAGAGGAGAAACGAAATGAGTGATAAAATAGCCGTCATCGGATCCGGCGCCTGGGGCACCGCGGTAGCCAAGGTTATCGCCGAAAAGGGAAAAACGGTCATCCTCTGGTGCCTGGAGGAAGCCGTTGCCGGCGAGATCAATAACGCCCATACCAACGCCCGGTATTTGCCGGGGGTGGAACTTCCCCCCTCCCTCCGGGCCGTGCCGGATATTGTCGAAGCCGCGGAGGGGGCGGAATTCCTTATCCTGGCCTCCCCCTCCCTCTACCTCCTGGATACGGTGAAGAAGATCCTGCCGGTCCGGTCCATCCGGGAGGGGGAAACCGCTATCGCGGTGATCACCAAGGGCTTTTTGCCCACCCCCAAGGGGCCCCGGCTGATCCTGGAGACCCTGGAGGATTATCTGCCCGGCTTCTACCGGCAGGGCCTGGTCTACATTGCGGGGCCCAGCCACGCCGAGGAGGTTTCCCGGGGGAAGATCACCGGCCTTATCGCCGCCAGCGAGAACGCCAAGAATTCCATCCGCTTCCGGGACCTCCTGAAGAGCAGCCGGCTCCTGGTGTTTTCTTCCTTTGACGTGCGGGGGGTGCAGGCGGCGGCGGCGGCCAAGAACGTTGTCGCCATTGCCTTCGGCATCCTGGACGCCCTGAAAACCGCCGAGGCCCCCCACCTCAAGGGGGAGCTTTTCGGGGACGGCACCGAATCCCTGCTCCTTGCCGCGGGGCTCAACGAGATTCAGACCCTGGGCAAGGCCCTGGGGGCCACCCACGCGGAAACCTTCACCTCGATCTCCGGGGTGGGGGACCTGGACGTTACCTGCCGATCCGTTTTCGGCCGGAACCGCCGCTTCGGCAGGGAGATCATCGAGAAGGACATCCTGGCCCCCTACCGGGACCTGGAGGATCTGCTGGACCGGATCGGGGAAATCGGGTATCTCCCCGAGGGGGTGGCCGCGGCCAAGTACGTGAAGATCCTCGCGGAGCGCTTCAAGCTCAAGATGCCTATTTCCCTGGGCCTCCACCGGATTTTGAACCGGGAAATAGAGCCGGAAAATTTTATTCAGGAATTCCTGAGTTCCCTGGGCTGATCTGATTGGCACGATGAAGAAAGCGGAGGAAGAAAAACCACGGACCACACGAACCAACACGAACTTGTTGTGTGAGATACATGTGTTTGTTCGTGTAGGCGGACCATAGTTCGATGGGGGGTAGTGGAAGCCCAAGGGGCTGGAACGAGGGGGGGGGCACGGGATCGGCGGCGCTTGAAGGATCAGGCGCGGAAACTGCCCCCCCCTTCTGAATGACACGGATTGAGAGGTTTGTATGCTGGATAAACTGACCGAAAAATTTTCCGACGCCTTCCGGTTTATTTCCGGGAAGTCGACGATTACCGAAAAAAACATCAACGACGCGGTGGAGGCCATCAAGATGGCCCTTTTGGAGGCGGACGTGAACCTCCGGGTGGTGCGGCGTTTTGTCAATTCCACCATCGAGGAGGCCACCGGGGAGAAGGTGCTGCGGTCGGTGGACCCGGGGCAGCAGTTTGTCAAGATTGTGCACGACAAGCTGGTGTCTTTCCTGGGGGATAAGCGGCAGGACCTGCGGCTCAAGGGGCCCGATACCCTGTCCTGTATCCTCATGCTGGGCTTGCAGGGTTCGGGGAAAACCACCAGTTCCGCCAAGCTGGCCCTGCGGCTCAAGAAGGAGGGCCGTAAGCCCCTGCTGGTGGCCTGCGACCTGATCCGGCCCGCGGCAGTGGAGCAGCTCGCCGTGCTGGGGGCCCAGGTCGACGTGCCGGTGTACCGGGAGGAGGGCGCCGTTGATCCGGTGAAGGTGTACCGGGGGGCGGTGGATTGGGCGCGGAAAAACTTCGCCGACACCCTGATCCTCGACACCACCGGCCGGCTCCAGATAGACGAACCCATGATGGAGGAGTTGGCGCGGCTCAAGGCGGCCGCCGGCCCCGACGAACTCCTCCTGGTGGCGGATGCCATGACCGGGCAGTCCGCGGTGAATATCGCCAAGACCTTTGACGAGAAAATCGGCCTCTCCGGGGTGATCCTCACCAAATTCGACTCCGATACCCGGGGCGGGGCGGCCCTGTCCCTGAAGACCGTGACCGGCAAGCCCCTCAAATTCGTGGGGACCGGGGAAAAGCCCGCCGACTTCGAGCCCTTCCACCCCGAGCGGATCGCCGGCCGCATCCTGGGTATGGGGGACGTGGTGAGCATGGTGGAGAAGGTCCAGGAGGTCATCGATCAGAAGGAAGCCCTGGCCCTTCAGCAGAAGATGGAGAAGGAAATCTATACCCTGGAGGACTGGCTGGAACAGCTCCGGGCGGTGAAGAAGATGGGTTCCCTCCAATCCCTGCTGGATATGATGCCGGGTATGGCCGGTCAGATAAAGGAAGAGGACCTTAACCAGCGGGACTTGAAAAGCCAGGAGGCGATCCTGTCCTCCATGACCCTGAAGGAACGGGCCAACTACCTGATCATCGGGCCCTCCCGGCGGACCCGTATCGCCCGGGGTTCGGGGACCTCCGTGGCGGAGGTGGCCCGGCTGATCAAGCATTTCGAGAAAATGAAGAGCATGATGAAGAAGATGGCCAAGGTAAGCAAGAACCCCCAGGCGGCCCAGGCGATGATGAACCGTATGAAGATTCGCTAGCGGCCGGGGATACTCCCGGAGGGCTGGTACTCCCGGCACGGGCCGGCACAAGAGAGATCTGCCGGGGGGTCCTGTCAGGGGAAAAAACATAGGGTCCCTCCGGTGGCCCCTCCCTATGTTTTTCCCCTGACACCCCCCTCCGCAATT
>JAITRV010000178.1 GCA_031288215.1 Spirochaetaceae bacterium
AATGCAGGTTCACACGATTGCCGTTATACAGGAGTATAAAGAAAAATCACGGAGACGGTTCTTAACCATTGCCATAGGCATCTGTATCTGCGCCGCAAGTTTTATCGCGGATATTCTGCTCGGCCCAAGCCGGCTGACACTTTCCGAAACCTTTGCCGCCATTTTTCACCGTAAAGCCGTGCCGGTAACAACGGCGGTTATCGTGTGGACGCTGCGTTTCCCCGCCGCGCTGATGGCGCTCGGTGTAGGGGCCGCGCTGGGGCTTGCCGGGGCGAGCATTCAAACAATTCTGGATAACCCGCCGGCAAGCCCGTATACGCTGGGAATTTCCGCGGGCGCGGGCTTCGGCGCGGCGCCGGCGATTGTCTTCGGAGTCATCGGATTCATCGGGCTTGCCGGCCCGCATATAGCCCGCATCCTTGTCGGTGAAGACCAGCGTTTCTTTATACCCCTTTCCGCCGTGTTCGGCGCGGCTGTTTTATCCGCCGCTTCCGTGATCAGCAAGCTTGTCTTGCACGGCGCGATGCTGCCGATAGGAATTGTGACCGGACTCAGCGGTATAGGCTATTGTATTCCGGTCAGCCAGTACGCCGAATAATCCGGGAGCCGCCGGCAGCGGGCGGTACATCCGGCCGGCCCTGAAGGAGCGGCTTGCCCATCGCGCCATCCTGATGGCGGCCCGCCGGTTGATAGGGCGGGGATGCTGATTTGATGGGGCTTGTGCTCATCCCGGGGATATGCTATTTTCTTCATGTTCGCATTCACGTGCTGCAATTTGGTTTATCGGGTTACTGAGTCTTTACCGCCTGTTCCGAGTAACCATGGCATTGGTAATATTTATTGGAGAAAAAATTAAAATCGCTTTGCAAAGTAAGGGGAATGGGGTATAATAAGGGACTTAAAGCATTTAAATCAGTAACTTAATATTAAGGAAGGATTCTGCCGGAAAGGGGAAGAGGGGTTTGCGATGCTGATGAATGAAGACAAAAAATGGGAACTCGCGCATATTACCACCGCCCCGTATATGGCGCTGGCAACCATGCTGATCTGCAAGGGCCGGAAATCCAGCGGGAATCAATTCCGTCATCAGTGCGAAACACGGGCGATCCTGATTGATTACGGCTATATCAATTCGGTGCTGCACAAGGCGGCGCTGACCCACGACCTTATCGAGGACCTGGATAATTTTGACAAGAGTCTCCTGATCTACGCCGATTTTGAAGGCCCGGCGGTATACGATCTGGTGCTGGAGCTTACCCGGAAGAACGACGAGACAAAGCGGGAGTATCTGCGGCGGCTTCTTGAACGGGGCAGCCGGGAGGCGCGGCTGATTAAATGCGCGGACCGGATCTCCAATATGAAGGATATCGGCTTTTACTCCGAGGCGTCCTTTATCGAGCGTTACTGTAACGAAACCAGGGAATATGTCCTGCCCATCGCGGAAACCGTGGACCTCGACATGCGTACCGAGCTGGCGGATCTTATCGAGTCCCGGATGAAATTCCTGAAGATGCTTTCCCTGCTCAACGCCGAAGTCCTCGTCCATTCATGAGCCCTTCGGGACAGCCCGGTATCGCCGGAATTGACCTTTTGGGGCTTTTCCGCCTATGTTAGAAGAAGGAGCATACGAATGACGCGGCAGGACGAGGGGATCTATCTTTTTCAAGGAACCGGCCTGGTAGTATCCGGGGATATCCCCGATGCTTCGTGCCTCCGGGGCGTCGCCGGGGAGCAGATCCGCGCATCCTTCGGGGAGATCCCCCTCATTGCCATCCCCGCCCTGGACGGGGACCGCCCGGTCATGGCCGCGGACCTGGCGCCGGGAACGCCCCTTCCCCCGGCATGGCGGCTCATCCCGGCCCGTTCCGCCTTGTCCCTGGGGGCGGAGGCCGTACCCCCCGGCGGAAGCGCCGAAGAGCCGCCCCTGGGGCCCGCCGATGGCGGCCGCGTCGGCCGTTTCTTCCGGGCCTTCCACATAACCCAGTGGCGGCGGGAATCCGCCTTTTGCGGGAGCTGCGGCAGCCCCAACGGGGAAGCCGCCGGGGAACTGGCCCGGTGCTGTCCCTCCTGCGGCAGAATAGAATACCCCCGGATATCCCCGGCGGTGATCGTCCTGATTCAGCGGGACGACGGCAGGGCCCTCCTGGCCCACAACCGGCGCTTTGTAAGCGGGGTATACAGCCTTATCGCGGGCTTTACCGAAGCCGGGGAATCCCTGGAAGCCGCCGTTGCCCGGGAGATTCGGGAGGAGGTGGGCCTTGAGGTGCGGGACACCTGCTATGTGACCTCCCAGCCCTGGCCTTTCCCCAATTCCCTGATGCTGGGCTTCAAAACCCGCTATGCCGCCGGCGCGATCCGGGTTGACGGGGAGGAGATCGAAGACGCCCGCTGGTTCAGCCGGGATGATCTGCCGGATCTTCCCGGCGCCGGATCGGTTTCCCGCTACCTCATCCGGCGCTGGCAGGAGGGCCGTCTCTAAGCGGCGGGGCGAACGCGGGCTATGTACCGGAACCGACCGGGTTTTGGGAACACGCTATTTTAACGTAAAGAGAGGACGTTTATGAAAACACCCAGAGAGATCCGCTATGACAAGCTGGGACCCAAAGTGGTCACGGCGCTCCGGTCCCGGGGCTTTGAAGCCTGGTACTTTGAAAGCCCTGAAGCGGGAACGGAACAATTTTTTTCCCTGATCCCCAAAACGGATGTCGTGTCCTGGGGCGGGACCATGACCGCCCAGGAACTCAGGCTCATGGATATGCTGTACGAAAAGGGGTACCAGGTCATAGACCGGGACAAGGCCTCCTCCCCGGAGGAGCGGACGGAACGTATGCGGCAGGCCCTGCTCTGCGACACCTTCGTGGCCGGAACCAACGCCCTGAGCGAAGACGGCCAGCTCGTCAATATCGACGGCATTGGCAACCGGACGGCCGCCATGATCTTCGGGCCCAAACAGGTCATCATCGTGGCGGGCATGAACAAGGTGGTCCGGACCCTGGATGACGCCATGGTTCGGGCCAGGACCGTAGCGGCGCCCATCAACATGCAGCGCTTTTCCGGTAAAACGCCCTGCGGCGAAACCGGCGCCTGCGGCAACTGCCTTTCCGCCGATTCGATCTGTACGTTTATCGTAACGACCCGGCGCTGTAAGCCCGCCGGCCGGATAAAAATCATTCTCATCGGGAAGGATTTGGGGTTTTAAGTAGGGCATCGGCCGGGGCCGGCCGGAGGGGCGCGTGCCCGATCCGGCGGCGGCCAGGGCCCCTCCTCACCGGTTCAGCGGGATGTCCGGCAGGGTGGCAAAACCCCGTTCCAGATCGGCGTCGGTGGGGATGGAGTCGCTCATGGTCTTGGCGTTGTAGGACATATACGCGGTCATGTCGAAGTAGCCGGTTCCGGTGAGGCCGAAGAGGATGGTCTTCTTCTCGCCGGTACGCTTGCATTCCAAGGCCTCGTCGATGGCGGCCTTGACCGCGTGGGAGGATTCCGGGGCGGGAAGGATCCCCTCGATTTTGGCGAACCGGACCGCCGCGTCGAAGACCTCGGTCTGTACCTCCGCGCGGGCCTCCAGGAAGCCGTCGTGGTAGAGCTTGGAGAGCACCGGATTCATCCCGTGGTAGCGGAGCCCCCCGGCGTGGTTTGCCGAGGGGATAAAGCCGTTGCCCAGGGTGTACATCTTGAGCAGGGGGGTGGTTTTGCCCGTATCGCCGAAGTCGTAGGCGTATTTTCCCCGGGTAAAGGAGGGGCAGGACGCGGGCTCCACGGCGATAAAGCGGGTGGCGGATTTACCCGCCAGCTTTTCCCCCATGAAGGGTGAAATCAGGCCGCCGAGGTTGGAGCCGCCCCCGGCGCAGCCGATGATGATGTCCGGCTTGATGCCGTATTTGTCAAAGGCGGCCTTCACTTCCTGGCCGATGATGGACTGGTGCAGCAATACGTGGTTGAGGACGCTCCCCAGGACATACCGGCACTTGCCGGTCTTCACCGCCGTCTCAATCGCCTCGGAGATGGCGCAGCCCAGGGACCCCCCGGTGTTGGGGTCCTTTTCCAGGATTTTGCGCCCCACCTCGGTGGTGTTCGACGGAGAGGGGATCAGGGAGGCCCCGTAGGTTTCGATGAGGGCCTTGCGGTAGGGCTTCTGTTCGGAACTGACCTTGACCATATATACGATGAGGTCCAAGCCGTAAAAGGCGCAGGCCATAGCCATGGCGCTGCCCCACTGCCCCGCGCCGGTCTCGGTGGTTAGGGTTTTGAGGCCCTCTTCCTTGGCGTGATAGGCCTGGGCCGCGGCGGAATTCAGCTTATGGGACCCCGAGGTATAGGTTCCCTCGTGTTTATAGTAGATTTCCGCGGGGGTCTCCAGAACCTTTTCCAAAAAACGGGCCCGGATCAGGGGCGCCGGCCGGTAGGCCCTGTAGAATTCCATGAGCCCCGGGGGAATTTCGATATGCCGGGTGGTTTCGTCCAATTCCTGCTTAACCGGCTCCTTGCAGAACACCGCCTCCAGGTCCGCGGCGGCGGCCGGCTGCAGGGTTCCGGGATGCAGGATGGGATCGGGTTTTTCCTTCATATCGGCCCGCAGGTTGTACCAGTATTTGGGCAGCTCATCTTCCGCAAGATACAGCCGGGTCGGGATTTTTGTTGCCATGGTCTTTCTCCTTAAAGTAATAATGTGTTTCTCTATATAGAAACACAACTATCCTATCGGCTTTATTTTGTTCTGTCAAGGCTGTTACCTGTATACCGCGAAAAAATTCTAATCCGGGGATGTTTTAAAATGCCGGGTCTTGGTAGTTATTCAATACACTATATACAGGGTATTTATTTTTGTAGTGCGCTATATATGGGGTTTTTGGTGGGGTCTGACCCCGCTGCAGGGGCTTAAAAGTCCCGCTAGGGCTGGGGCCAAGGGTCTGACCCCCGGTCCTATCTATGGTGGTGCCTCCCAGGGGGTCTGTCCCGTTGCTATCATTCGTAAAGCGGGGTCTGACCCCCCTGGATGTTAGCAAGCCGGGGTCTGTGCCTGTGCCTTCGTTAGAAAGCAGGGTCTGAGCCAGATTGTGAT
>JAITRV010000207.1 GCA_031288215.1 Spirochaetaceae bacterium
AACCACCGCCTTCTTTGGAGGCTTCCATGACGCAGCCCCGTAAAGCCCCTTCCCCTCACGCCATTCAATGGCACCCCGCTTTTGTCCAGGCGCTTCAGGCTGAATTCCTTGAATTCAAGGAATTTCTCGAATTCAAACATGAGTTTCAACTCACCTCCGCCCCCCTCAGAATCGATTCTCTCATCATCGTGAAAACTCCCGGCGTCCTCATCACCAAGAATATCGCCCGGATTTTCAGAACCTATAACATCTGGGAGTTCAAGAGCCCCGACGATTCCTTCTCCGTTAAGGACTTCTTCAAGGCTTACGCCTACGCCAACATTTTTGCCGCCAATACTCCCCAGGCAGACCTTGCGGACATAACCCTCTCTTTCGCGGGGGCCAAATTTCCCCGGGCCCTTATTACTTACTTTACCGGGGTCCGCAAGTACCGGGCAGCGGAGACGGAGCGGGGTATCTACGAGGTTCAGGGGGACTATCTTCCGATTCAGCTTATCGAGACGAAGCAACTGAGCCGGGAAAACAACCTATGGCTCAAAGATCTGGCCCGGGACTTGGAAAGGGATGAGATGAGGAATATGATACAAGAAGGGGGGCGGAAAAAGGACGAGACGCCTCCGGACGCCTATCTTGACGTACTGTTTCGAGCTAATTCGAAGGTTTTTGAGGAGGTTTTCAAGATGCCAAAGAAATACCCAACCATGGAAGAGATAATGGAGGACCTTGGTATAGCGCGGCCAAGTTCAGGGAGAAAGAGGCGTTGGAGATAGCCCAGCGGATGCTGGAAAAGGGCTGGAGCATTGAGGAGACGGCGGAAATTACCGGCTTGGACGCGAAAAAAGTCCGCCGGGCGGTGGCGGCGGCGCCCCGGAAGGCTGCCCGCAAAAGCCGCCGAGCCCCCGCGCTCTGAAAGCCCCCGGGGCCCTTGCTCCCGAGGGTCACGTTTAGCCTATGGGGTCTTGCTGATGAGGCGGCAGCGGATGATCCCTTCCACCTGCACCAGTTGTTCCAGGACCGTGAGGGGGATGGACTGCTCCGTGTCGATGATGTTGTAGGCGTATTCGTCCCGGTGGTGGTTGATCAGGTCCGTGATGTTGATCTCCGCCGAGGCGAGGATCGTGGTGATCTGCCCCACCATGTTGGGGATGTTGCGGTTCGCCACCAGGAGCCGGTGAGGGGCCCGCTGATCCAGCACGCAGCGGGGGAAGTTGACCGAATTCTTGATGGCCCCGGATTCCAGGAAATCCATGAGCTGCCTCACCGCCATGACCGCGCAGTTGTCTTCCGCCTCGGGGGTGGAGGCCCCCAGGTGGGGGATGCAGATCGCCCGAGGGCAGGCCAGCAATTCCGCGGTGGGGAAGTCCGTCACGTAGAAGGCGAGCCTTTCCGCCGTCAGGGCGGCGATGATGTCCGCCTCGTTCACCAGGCCCCCCCGGGCAAGGTTGATGATCCGGGCGCCCTTCTTCATGATCCGAAATTTCTGGGCGTCCAGGAGGCCCCGGGTCCCGTCCGCCAGGGGCACGTGGAGGGTCACATAGTCGGAGCGGGCCAGAAGCCCCTCCAGGGTCTCCGCCCGCTCCACCTGGCCGGAGAGGTTCCAGGCGGCGTCCACCGATATGTAGGGGTCGTAGCCTATCACCTTCATCCCCAGGGCAGTGGCGTCGTTGGCCACCATGACCCCCACGGCTCCGAGCCCGATGACCCCCAGGATCTTCCCCCGGAGTTCCGGGCCCTCAAATCGGGCTTTCCCCTTCTCCACGAGGTCCGGCACCTCATCGGCCTTCTCCGCGATGGAGGCCCCCCAGCGGATTCCCCCCAGGATGTCCCGGGAGGCGAGGAGCAGGGCGGCAACGGCCAGTTCCTTCACCGCGTTGGCGTTC
Source organism: Spirochaetaceae bacterium (assembly GCA_031288215.1). Taxonomy (GTDB): domain Bacteria; phylum Spirochaetota; class Spirochaetia; order Treponematales; family Breznakiellaceae; genus JAIRMO01. Next base: position 1,881 of record JAITRV010000207.1, read on the forward strand.
CCCCCGGGGGTGTTGAAAACCACCACGCCCCGGTCGCTGCACCGGGGGACGGGGATATTGTTGAAACCGGCCCCGGCCCGGGCTATGGCCTTGAGGCTTTCGGGGAATTCCAGGCCGTGGAGATCCGCGCTCCGCACCAGGATCGCGTCGGGGTTGGGCAGTTCGCTGGCCACCTCGTAGCGGTCCCGGGGAAAAAGTTCCAGCCCCTTGGGAGAAATCTTGTTCATCGTTCGTATGCGAAACATGCTATTTTCCCTTCCCAAATCCTTTCTCAAACTTTTTCTCAAATTGTTCCATAAACTTTACCAGGGCCTCGACTCCGGCCTTGGGCATGGCGTTGTAGATACTGGCCCGCATTCCCCCCACGAGGCGGTGCCCCGCCAGGTTGACCAGCCCCGCTTCGGCGGCTTCCCGGACAAAGCGCTTGTCCAGTTCCGGGTCCGGCTCGACGCCGACAAAGGGGATGTTCATCATGCTGCGGAAGGGCTTTTCCACCGGGGAGCGGAAGAGCCGGGACTGTTCCAGATAGGCGTAGAGGAGGGCCGCCTTTTCCCGGTTCAGTTCCTCCAGGGCCTTGGCCCCCCCCTTTTCCTGGATCCATTCCAGGACCAGGCCGATGATGTAGATCCCGTAGCAGGGGGGGGTGTTGTACATGGAAAGCTCCTTGGCGTGGATGTCGTAGCGGAGCATCGCCGGCGTCTGGGGGGGGGCCTTGCCGATCAGGTCCTCCCGGATAATCACCACCGTGGTCCCCGCGGGCCCCAGGTTCTTCTGGGCCCCCGCATAGAGGATGCCGAACCGGGACACATCCAGTTCCTCCGAGAGGATGCAGCTGGAAATATCCGCCACCAGGGGCACCGTCCCGGTCTCCGGCAGCGCGGCCCACCGGGTCCCCACGATGGTGTTGTTCGGGGTAATGTGGTAAAAGGCGTCGTCCGGCTTCGGGGCCGGGGCCTCGGGGATATAGGTATAGGAGCGGTCCGCGGAGGAGGCCCGCAGCTCGGCGTCAACGAACTTCGCCCCTTCTTCGGCGGCCTTTTTCGCCCACACACCGGTGTCAATATAGGCGGCCTTTTTCCGCGCCTGTCCCGCAGCGGAGCCGGCCAGGTTCAGGGGGACCATGGAAAACTGGAGGGACGCCCCTCCCTGGAGGAACAGCACCCGGTAATTGGAAGGAATCCCCATCAGGGAACGAAGCAGGCCCTCGGTCTTCTCGATGATGGGCTTAAAGTCCGCGGACCGGTGGCTCATCTCCATGACCGACTGGCCCGTCCCGTTGGTATCGGTCATCTCCGCCGCGGCCCGCTCCAGCACCGGTAGGGGGAGCATGGAGGGTCCGGGGGAAAAATTGTACACCCGTTTCATAAACATCCTCGCTTCAGCAAATTTGGTTCTCTGTCTGTGAAATATTTCACAGCTATCATAGGCCGATTTCTCAGGCCTGTCAAGAGCCCCGGAATAGAGATTTTTTCGATTTTGAGACGGATCAAGCTGGAGGCGGATCGGGGCTTATGGACCCATCTTTACCGCCAGGGCCCGCAGTTCGTCCGCCACATAGACGTTCCGCACGGACACGTCCGGGGGCAGGGCCAGGATCACCGGGGCGAAGTTGAGGATGCCCCGGATTCCCGCTTCCGCCAGCCGCTGGGCCGCCCCCTGGGCCGCCTCCTCGGGCACGCAGAGGAGGGCCATCTCCACGGAGAAACGCCGGATAACCTCGCCCATCTTATAGGCCGGATAGAGGGGCACCGGGGATCTGAGGATCTCCACCCGGTTCACGTTGCTGTCGAAGCCGGCGATAAGCTCAAATTCCTCCGGTTCAAAGGCCCTGACGTTGAGGTAGGCCGACCCAAGCCGGCCCAGCCCCACCACGCAGACCCGCCGCCGCCGATCCAGCCCCAGGGCCTGCCTTATCCCCCGGATGAGGCGCTCCGGCTCATACCCCCCCACGCCGCCAAAATCTCCCTCCAAATAGGAAATATCCTTCCGAATGGTATGTCCCGGCCACCCGGTGAGGGCCGCCGCCTGGTTCGAGGTCAGGGTCCGCTGCGGTTCCGGAAAGCGCTGCTGTTCCAGGACCCGCATCAGCCGAAGAAGCCGCTCCTGGGCCGGGGCGGGAATAGGTTCCATATGCCCTCCTCCATGTGAAATATTTCACACAAATGATAAATCCGGAAAAGCGCCCTGTCAAGGAGGCGCGG
>JAITRV010000096.1 GCA_031288215.1 Spirochaetaceae bacterium
AACGGCGGCGATAAAGGAATACAGGACCGGTTCCGCCGGGGAGGGCTTCCATAATTTTTCAAAACGGCGGCGGAAGATCCATACCAGGACAGCTTCGGCGATGCTGCAGAGTACAAAAAGATTGATTTCCGGCAGTCCGTCATGGGACACCGTAATAATCATCGTGAGGAGGGCCGTGGCAATTCCCGGCAGGAGTCCCGCGGAAAAGGTAAGCGCCGTGGTAAAGAGGGTGTCCAAAAACAGCGGCGCATGGAGGCCCTCCCGCACCAGCGAGCTGAGGCCGATGTTTGCCGCCGCCGCCAGCGGACAAAGCAGGACAAGAAACCATATCCGGGCGGTCTTTGCTCCTGTCGCCATGTTAAAGATGATAGCCGTTTTCCCGTTTGCTGCCTATACGCGGGGGACACCGGCGATTATGGCGGCATGTTGACCGGAAACAGAATTCATGCGGAAATATACCCATGCGTTTTTTCAAAAGTCCGTGTCCGCTGGCTCCGGCGCTTCCGGTCTTCCTGCTGACGGTTTTCGCCTGCGCCGTGGAGGACGGAACCATGACGGCGGGAAAACCGGCCTATGCCTTTTCCCGGCAATGGATAACGATAGAACGGGCCGCGTTATCGGAAAACTTTGAGGCGGAAAGGGCCGGAGTTTTGACGATGCTTGGGGATTTCCGGTCTTCCCTGGGAAACTATTTTGAGGCCCCCCTCTACAAGATTTACCGTTTTGACCTGGGTCTCCGCGAGGAGACCATAGGGAAGGTTTTTGAGTTAAGCGGGACCTTTGAGGAAGCGGTCCGGGCGGGACGCGGGGAAGCGCTTCCGGTTTTGGCCCTGGATATACAGGAAGCCTTAACCCTTTGGCTGGCCCGGGACGCGGAGATTGCGGATTCCATACATTTAACGTATTTTTATCAATTCTTTATTTTTGGCGCGGTGATTAGCCTTCTGGCCCTGGCGGTATGGCGGCTTGGCCGGGCCCTGAGCCGTTCCCGGATCCGGGAGGAACAAAGCTCCGCTTTCTCAAAAGTCATGGTTCTGGCCCAGGAAGCGGAACGGGGCCGGATAAGCCGGGAACTCCACGATTCGGTGGCCCAGGAACTGCGGTATCAGGCGCTGCGGGTGGCGAAAATTGATCGTACCGGCGATCAAAAGGAACGGTCCCTGTTGTGCGCCGAGGTGATAAGCGCCCAGGAGGCCCTGACCGGCCGGATCCGGGCCATCTGCGACGGCCTCTTTCCCGCGGACTTTCGCGGCCAGGGGCTTCCCAACGCCCTGCGGCGGTTCTGCGGAGATTTCGGCAAACGGACCGGTATAGACTGCCGCCTGAGCATACAGGAAGATGTTTCGCTTCAAAACATTCTTGCCTCCCTGGACGCCGGCGCCCAGCTGCACTGTTTCCGCCTGATCCAGGAATCGCTGACCAATATCGAAAAACACGCCGGGGCCGCCGAGGCGGTCGTCGTAGTCCGCGCCGGGGACGCGGACACCCTGCAGATATGCGTCAATGACGACGGGAAGGGCTTTGCCATTCCCCCCTCGCCGGAAGCTCCGGAGATCCATGACGCCGAACATTACGGCATCCGGGGGATGTATGCCCGAATCGCCATCCTGCGGGGAACCCTCACGTTTGAAAGCGAAAGCGGCGAGGGAACCGCAGTTATGATGACCATTCCAAAACAAACGGCCCCGTAAAAAGGCCATACAAAAGGCGTGCTTTTCCAAGCGCGCCAGGCGCCTGTGATGCCCCACGTAAATCCAACCGAAACGGGTCCGTTGCTCTATCCGCTTTTTATTGCTATATTCAAGGATAAGGAGCCTCTGCCATGAACGCCGTGTATCTGGACGACGCTGACGACCCCATCAACATCTGCTACGATAACGTTTTCAAGGCCGTCTTTACCCGGAACACCCCGGAATCCCGGACCGCCCTCTCCCGGCTGGTCTCCGCTATGACCGGCCGCGACCTGACGGCGCTGTCCATCACCGCCAACGAGCCCGCGCCGCGCAGCCTGAGGGACCGTCAGATCCGCTTTGACATTCCCTGCAAAGCCGAAGGCGGCGAACCTATCGATGTGGAAATGTCCCTGAACCCCGACGCGTTCGAGCTGGTGCGGCTGGAGTTTCTTGCGGGGAAGCTGTTCACAGAACAGGACATCCGGGGGAGCGGGAAGAGCTACAACGACCTGAAGGCGGCGTACCAGATAGCGATTTTGGCGAAGGGGCGTTTTTTTAAGGACGAGGCGCTGCTCCACAGCTTTGAGTACTACGATCCGGAGCGGGGCGTCACGCTGGGGGGCCGGAGCCGGATCGTCACGGTGGAATTGTCGAAGGCGGCGGGAGCGGCGGAGAAACCGGCCACAGAGATGAGCGCTGCGGAGCAGTGGGCGGTGTACTTCCGGTATGTGACGGACCGGAGCAAGCGGGCGAAGATCAATGAAGTAATAGCGAACGAGGAGGGCATAGCGATGGCGAGCGAAGTCTTGATAACGATCAGCAAGGACGA
>JAITRV010000097.1 GCA_031288215.1 Spirochaetaceae bacterium
TTCATGCGTTTGTCCGTGTGGTTCGTTTGGTCCGTGGTTAAATTTCTTTGGATCTATCGAGTCATTGAGAGTAATCAAGGCACCAAGACGATTATCTCATAAAAAAGTATGAAAAAAAGTAAATGCAGGAGCCCTGCAAGCCGCCCCAGGGCTGTCGGCCGGGCCGGGCGCTTGTCAGGGGGGACTTGTCCGTGTTAGGATACCCTATCCGAGAGGGGGGAGCATGCTCAAAGGCCGGCATTTTATAGAACCGTTTAATTTCAGTCTTGAAGAACTGGAGGAACTCTTTGTCCTGGCGGAGGACGTCGAAGCGCATCCTGAGCGGCTTCAGAACTGCTGCCGGGGGAAGGTACAGGCCACTCTCTTCTTTGAGCCCAGCACCCGGACCCGCCTGAGTTTTGAGGCGGCTATGCTGCGCCTGGGGGGAAGCACCCTGGGCTTCGCGGAGCCCGGTTCCAGTTCCGCCGCCAAGGGGGAGAGCCTGGCGGACACGATCCGCACCGTGTCCTGTTATGCCGACCTCATCGTCATGCGGAACCCCAAGGAGGGGGCGGCCCTGGTGGCTTCCCGGTATGCGGAGGTTCCGGTGATCAACGCCGGCGACGGGGGGCACCACCACCCCACCCAAACCTTAACGGACCTCCTCACCATCCGGCGGCTCCGGGGCGGCATCGCGGACTTTACCGTGGGGTTCTGCGGGGACCTCAAGTTCGGCCGCACCGTGCATTCCCTGGCCCGGGCCCTGGCCCGGTACCCCCGGATCAGGATGATCTTCATTTCCCCCCCGGAACTGCGGGCCCCGGAGTACCTGCGGCAGGGGGTCCTGGAACAAGCGGGGATTGAATACCGGGAGGCGGACCGCCTGGAAGCGGTGATCGGCGAACTGGACCTGCTCTACATGACCCGGGTACAGCGGGAGCGCTTTTTCAACGAGGAGGACTATATCCGCCTCAAGGACAGCTATATCCTCAACGCGGAAAAGATGGAAGCCGCCAAAAAGTCCCTGTTCGTCCTCCATCCCCTGCCCCGGGTGAACGAGATCGATACCGAGGTGGACCGGGACCCCCGGGCAGTCTATTTTAAGCAGGCAAAATACGGCATGTACGTCAGGATGGCCCTGATTGCCTCGGTTTTAGGAGCAGTCCCATGTTGAATATCGCCAAAATAAAGAACGGGATCGTCATCGATCATATCAAAGCGGGGCTGGGGCTCCGGATCTTCAACTGGCTGGGCCTCAGCAAGGCCCCCTATACCGTGGCCTTCGTGGTGAACGCCAACTCGGGGCATATGGGCCGCAAGGATATTATCAAGATCGACAATACCATCGCCATTAACCTGGATATCCTGGGCCTCATCGACCCCAACATCACGGTCAATATTATCGAAAATGAGCGGATCACCGAAAAGATAAAACTCGCCCTCCCGGAGCGGGTAGAGGACATCCTGACCTGCAAGAATCCCCGGTGCGTCACCTCCACCGAACCCTATATCCCCCACATCTTTCACCTGGAAAGCCGGGAACAGCGGACCTATCGCTGCGAATACTGCGACGAGATCCTCTCCGCCGGGGATTTCCGGTAGCTGAGGACCCGCGCAAAAATAACATGACCAATTGGTCATGTTATTTCCTTGCTGTATAAGCAATCAGAATAAAATGCATGGCATTTTATTCTTGCGCGGGTCCTAGGCTCTCCGGCCTAAAGCCGGATGATCCGGGCCCGGGTCAGCACCTCCGCGCCCTCCCCGGTGAGGAGGATGTCGTTTTCCAGGCGGCAGCCCCCGCAGGCGGGATCGTAGAGTCCCGGCTCCAGGGTAAAGATCATCCCCGGCTTGAGCTGCCAGGTATTATCGGCGCGGTTCCTCAGGAAGGGGGCTTCGTGGGCCTCCATGCCGATGCCGTGGCCCAGGGCATGGGGCATGGCCTTCTTTGATTTGCCGAAGAAGGCATCCACCGAGGCCGCCATGCCCCGGGCGGAAACGCCCTCCTTAACCATGGACAGGGCCAGGGCATAGGCCTTTTCCGTGAGGCTCAGCATCTTCTCCTGGCGGCCGGAGAGCGTTCCCCGGACAAAGGTGAGGGTAACGTCGGTGGTATACCCCTCGTATTTGAGGCCGAAGTCGAGGATCGACATCCCCTCCGAGGCAAAGGGGCCGGCGGTATAGGGGGGAAAGGCGTGGATGCCGAAGCTCCGGCCGGGACCGGCCGCCAGGGTTTCAAAGCCCGTCCCCTCACCGCCCCGCTTGCGCCCCTCCGCTTCGATGAACAGGGCCGCGTCGATCTCGGTTCTCAGCTTTCCCGCCGTGACGTTCTGTTCCAAGAGGTCTATCACCTCATTGGTGATCTCCGCGGCCTTCCGGTATATCCGAAGCTCCTCCCCATCCTTGATGGCCCGCCGTTCCTGGGCCGCCTCATGGAGGCCGTTGCTCCGGCAGAGGATATCGAAGCTGTTCACGGATTCCACGTAGCGCAGAAACACCGGATAGGGGGTAACCGGGGGGATCTCCACCCGGGACCCCAGGGGGGTCTTGAAGAGATCCGCCGCCTGCCGGATAGCCCGGTCCGGCTGCCGGTCCATTTCGCCGTAGGGAATCGCCATATCCGCATGGGCGTAGCACCGCGCCATATTGATATCCCAGGGTACCAGGAGGGATTGCCGGTCCTGGGAAAGGAAAAGCAGGGCATCCCCGGGATGACCGGTGAGCCAGCGCAGGGACGGGTCCCGGCGGCCCTCAAAGTCTTCAAACATCGCCAGGGCCACCGCTTCCTGTTCCATCCAATCGTACAGCCCCTGCCGGCGTTCGTCATAGACCCCCATCAGGCGTTCCCCGTAAAGACATCCCGGGAAGTTTCCAAAACAGCCGCTATCTCCCGGTCCCCTATCCAATAATGGGTAACGAAGCGGAACATGCCCCCTTCCGGGGCATTGATGAGTATGCCGTTTGCCCTGAAGGCCGCCTGAATTTCCTGAGCCTTGCGGGGATGCTCCGCGGGGGGGAAGGAGAAAAACACCATGTTGATCTCCGTGTCTTCAACCTTCACCGAGCGGGCGGGAATTTCCGCCAGGCCCCGGGCGAGGTCCCGGGCCCGGCGGTGATCCTCCCCCAGGCGGCCGGTCATGTCCTGAAGGGCGACGATCCCCGCGGCGGCGATGATCCCCGCCTGGCGCATGGCCCCTCCCAGGATCTTCCGCTTGTACCGGGCTTCCCGGATGAAATCCCGCGGGCCCGCCAGGAGGGAGCCCACGGGCGCGCAGAGGCCCTTGGAGAGGCAGAACATCACCGAATCCGCCCGGGCGGCTATCTCCCGGGCGTCGATTCCCAGGCGGACCGCGGCGTTGAAGATCCGGGCCCCGTCTAGGTGAATCGGGAGCCCCCCCTCGGCGGCGACGGAGCGGATTGCGTCCATAGCGGCCAGGCCGGCCACCCGGCCCTGGGAATGGGCGTTCTCCAGGCAAATCAGCGACGTGGCCGGCGCATGGAGGTCCCGCTTCCGTATGAGGCGGCGCAGATCCTCCGGATCCGGCGCCCCCGCCGGGTCAGGGACGGGCCTGGTCTGAACCGCGGCGATCACCGAGGCGGCCCCGGCCTCGTGGACGATGATGTGGCATTCGTTCCCCAGGATCACCTCCGTGCCCCGGCCGCACCAGGTAAAAAGGGCCAGTTGGTTCCCGAAGGTGCCGGAGGGCACAAAAAGCGCCGCCTCCTTACCGAGCAGCCGCGCCCCCAGTTCCTCCAGGGCATTGACGGTGGGATCGTCCCCGTAGACATCATCCCCCACCGCCGCCTCGGCCATGGCCTTCCGCATTTTTTCGGTGGGTTTCGTTACCGTATCACTGCGTAAATCAATCATATTCCTCCGATCCGAGGGCTTTTTTCGACCCCGGAGGGGCTCTGAACCACAAGGGGCCCCGGCAGTATGGCCGGGACTCCGCCGGCATCCGGGCAATTATAGCACAGGATGCCTGAGGGCGCCAGATACCGCGGTTTAAAATGCGGGAAAAATGGGCAGGCTTTGACAAATCATCCGCCCTGCCCTGCTTTTTCCGAGTCATTGAACTGTTTATCAATATATGGTATAATTTTCAAGATATTTCAAAGCTGTCTGAAGACGGGGAGGTTCACGGAGGCGGGGATTTTTCTTGAATCCGGAGCGTATTACAATGAGTATTACCGAGTTAATGGCCGGGCCGGTATTGCAGATAGGGATCGTCATCTTTGCGGTCCGCTTCGGCGGCGCCCTGGCCCTGATTTTTTCGAAAAAAATCGCCGCCCTGGTGCGGGACCGCCTCCTGGGGGAACTGAAAGACGAGGGCTTCTACATCCGGACCCTCGCCGCGATTGCTTCGATCCTCCGGGACGAAGCCCTCCGGGAGCAGGTGATCGACGCGGATTTCAGGGAAGACGCGGCCCTCCTGCTCAAGAAGGGCTGTTAGTCAGGGGGCCTTTTGTGGATATCGTGAACCTTTTCTTTTGGATTACCGCGTACAGCGTCTGTTTTCTCAATATCATTTTGTGGGCGGCGCTGTATATAAAATATAGAAACAAAATTGAATTGTTTTTTTTGTTTGTCCTGTGCAATGTCCTCCTGGTTACCATCGTCGCCATGATCTCAGCAAGCGCCGCGGGAAACACGCGGATTTTTTCCTCCCTGCTGATGAACAGCGTCATCACATTTCTGATAACGGTGCCTTTTTATGTGTATAAAGCAGCGGATATAAAAAAAGTATTTTATTGGATCATACCCATCGCGTTTATAACGGCGCTTGTGCTCTGCAATGTCTTCGCGCAATACAACAAGACCGTATGTACCGGCGTATTAATGGGATTATTTGTACTGCTCTTTATACCGGTCTTCCGCAAAAAGGCGAACCTTGAAAAAAACAGCTTAGGATACGCGTTACGGCGGATGGGCATCGCCACCTTCTGTATCTTTGGCGTTCTTACGGCCGCGTCCGCGCTTCTCTTCAGCGCGGCCCGCGGCGAATCCGGGCGTTATGCGGCTTCCCTCTACTGGGCGTTTTTTGTCATGGCCTATCAGGTTCCCAGCCTTATTTATGGTAAAAACCGGCTGCTGCGGAAACGGCCCGGGGGGATCGGGCTGCCCGGTTTGACGAAACGGGAACATGAAGTCGCGATGAAGCTGTACCAGGGCCTCAAGTATGAGGACATCGCCAAGGAACTCTTTGTCTCCCTTTCGACCGTCAAAAAACACGCGTACCATATCTACCGGAAGCTGGGTATCAGCAACAACCGGGAACTGATGCGCCTCATGACCCGGGAAAAAGGGCAAAACAACCCCTAAACCGAAAAATCATACTTTTTCTTACCCCAAATCAGCCTTTTTCTTACTTTTATCAGGAAACGGGTGAAGGCATACTGACCGTATAAACCTTTTTTGGAGGTACGCGATGTACAAGAAATGGTTAACCGGATTGGTTTGTCTCTGTCTCTGCGCCGGGTTGTCCGCGCAGGAAGACATCCCGCGGTTTTCTTTCGGCGGCGGCATAAGCGCCGCGGCGGGATTCACCGGAGGCGGGCACGGGGAATTCAGTTTTCCGCTTTCCCGTGGCACGGCGAGCCTGGATATACGAAACCATCTGGTGCTCCGGGGCGGCGGCGGCGATACGTTCGGTTCCGTTGCCTTGTCCGAGAAAATCAGTATCGGCGGCATACAGCCGGGCAAATTCCGTTCGTACGCCTTTGCGGAAGGGGGCGTCGGTTTTTACGGAGCGCCGTCAAAGCCCTTCTTCGATATGCCTTTGTGCTATTCCTTCGGCATCGGCGGCGGCACGGATATATTCCTCACTGAAGATGCAAGTATCTATTTTGAAACCGGCTGGCTGGGACAGCTTGCTTCGGAGGATCTGTTTCACGGAACCATGATTCAAATCGGCTGGCGCAGCTGGTTCTAAGGCCGGAACAGGGCATCGGCGCTTCCTTTTCTTGAGGAACCGCCGATGCTCCCGCGGTCCCGAAATATCCATAATGCCTCAAAATAAAAAATCTAACCACAGGCAGCGCGCTCATACGGCAACCGGGGCGAGGGACGGCTGCCGTATGAGATATTTTGGGTGATTCAGTTCCATCAGCGCCTTGATCTCCGGGGTCATACCAAAAGCAGGCCATGCCTCAAAGAAGGGCATTTGTTCCCGGATAAGAGGGAAAGCTCCTTTCCCCAATGGGTGATATGCGGCGCATATGTGCGATTATAACCGGCGGCAGCAACAAACTCATCGAGGGTTAGAATTTTGTTTTGAGGCATGACCTTTTGGGGGTTAGATTAATTATGAGGCAATGTACGCCCTTGAACAATGTCTCCCGATAGTATATAATAAAAGAAACCTACCAATGAGGAAGTGCTATGTCCAACAAAAATATGGTCATGATTGACGGAAACGCCGCAGCGGCTTATGTGGCCCATGCCTTGAGTGAGGTAATCGCCATTTACCCGCGTACCCCGTCCAGTCCTATGGGGGAACTCTCCGACGAGTTTTCCGCCCAAGGCCGGAAAAACCTGTGGGGAACCATTCCCCAGGTTGTTGAAATGCAGTCCGAGGCGGGCGCCGCCGGCGCCGTACACGGAGCCCTGACCACCGGGGCCCTCTCTACCACCTTTACCGCTTCCCAGGGGCTCCTGTTGATGATCCCCAACATGTACAAGATCGCCGGGGAGCTTACCTCCACGGTCTTCCACATCGCCGCCCGGGCCCTGGCCACCAGTTCCCTCTCCATTTTCGGCGACCACCAGGACGTGATGGCCTGCCGGCAGACCGGCTGGGCGATTTTGTCCTCCAACAGCGTCCAGGAAGCGATGGACCTGGCGATTATCGCCCACGCCTCCACCCTGCGCGCCCGGGTGCCGTTCCTCCATTTTTTCGACGGCTTCCGGACCAGCCATGAACAGCAGAAAATCGAAGAAGTCCCCTATGACGTGATGCGCCGGATGATCGACGAGGACCTCGTCCGCGCCCACCGCCTCCGGGGGCTTACCCCGGAAAAACCCTTTATCCGGGGCACCGCCCAGAATCCCGACACCTACTTCCAGGGCCGGGAGGGGGTGAACAAGTACTACGATGCGGTAAGCGCCATTGTTCAGGCGGAAATGGACAAATACGCCGCCCTCACCGGCCGCTCCTACCACCTCTTTGACTATTTCGGCGCCCCGGACGCGGAAAAGGTGATCATCATCATGGGTTCCGGCGCGGAAACCTGCGAGGAAACCGTGGAATACCTTGCCGCCAAGGGCGAAAAGGTCGCCGTCCTCAAGGTCCGGCTCTTCCGGCCCTTCGACGCCGCCGCCTTTGTCAAAGCCCTCCCCGCGACGGTGAAGTCCATCGCCATCCTGGACCGGACCAAAGAGCCCGGCTCCCTGGGGGAACCCCTCTACGAGGATGTCCGCACCGCCATCGGCGAAGTCATGGCCACGGGAAAGGCCCCCTTCAAGGGCTATCCCCTGGTCCTGGGGGGCCGTTACGGCCTGGGTTCCAAGGAATTCACCCCCGGCATGGTCAAGGCGGTTTTCGACAACCTCTCCGGCAAGAAAATTCCCAACTTTGCCGTGGGCATCAAGGACGATGTCCTGGGAAGGAGCCTGGACTACGACGAACACTTTGCGATCCCCGAGGAGGGGATGAACGAGGCCATGTTCTACGGCCTCGGATCCGACGGCACCGTGGGGGCCAACAAAAACTCCATCAAGATCATCGGCGACACCAAGCCTGAGCTGTTCGCCCAGGCCTATTTCTCATACGACTCCAAAAAATCCGGGGGCTTCACCATCAGCCACCTGCGTTTCGGCAAGAAGCCCATCCGCCGGCCCTACCTTATCACCAAGGCGGACTTCCTGGCCTGCCACAAGTTCTCCTATATGGAGACCCTGGATATGCTGGCCAACGCCAAAGAAGGGGCGACCTTCCTCCTCAACAGCCCCTACGGCGCGGCGGAGGTCTGGAACGAAATCCCCCAGGAAGCCCAGAAGCGGATCATCGATAAAAAACTCAAATTTTTCGTGATCAACGCCGCGGAGATCGCCCGGAAAACCGGCATGGGGAACCGGATCAACACGGTCATGCAGGCCGCCTACTTCAAAATTTCCGGCGTACTGCCCGA
>JAITRV010000101.1 GCA_031288215.1 Spirochaetaceae bacterium
AAGACTTCGATATATTCCGACCGTGCTACCATCGGGTCCCCTGAGGAACTTGATGAGTATGGGGTTTGGGTCAAAAGTGAACCCCAGGACCTTTCTGTTCCGGATCTTGATGGTCCGAAATTTCCGGAGGAAGGCGATTTGGGAATAGATCTGCCGGATTTTGGGGACGATCTTGCCGGGGAAGACCTTTCCGGGACGGACGATCTGCCGGAATTCGATATCGATCCCAACGCTTTTCCTGACCTGGAAAGCACCGATTCCGGTTCGGACTTCCTGCTTGACCTGGAAAGCACCGATTCCGGTTTGGATTCCTTTCTTGACCTGGAAAGCACCGATTCCGGTTCGGATTCCTTTCTTGACCTGGAAAGCACCGATTCCGGTTCGGACTCCTTTCCTGACCTGGAAAGCACCGATTCCGGTTCGAACTCCTTTCCTGAGTTGGAAAACACCGACGACCTGCCGGATTTTGATATAAGCATGACCGACGACCTGCCGGATATCGAGCTTCCTCCGGAGCCCCCGGAGGCCGATGCGGACTCCGTCTTGGAGGGTCTGCCGGATTTTGAGGATGCCGGGGACGACTTATCCTCTTTCACCTTACCCGAAGAACTCGCCCCGGAAGATGAAGCCCCCTTAGGGGAGGAGCCCGATGCGGCGGGCATTCCTGATGAGCCGTCCTTTTCCTTGGAAACGGATGATATGTTCGGTATCCCTGATGCGGAGGAGCCCCTTCCCGATGCCGGATTTGAAGACGCGCCCCCCGATGATTCCGGCTTCCAAGAGTGCGAGCCTCCCCTGACGGATGTTTCGATGGAAGATTTTCTCGATAATACCCCCTTCGGATCGGTTCCTCCCCTGCTGGATGATCCCGTGGTGGAAGCCCCCTTCCCGGAGCGGTCCCGGGAGGAGGACCGGGTTTCACCGGGGATGGATCTCTCCACCCAGCTTTTAATGCGGATCGCCGATGAGCTTTCTTTAATAAAAGTGGAAATATCCACCCTGAAAGAGGAACTCTCATCTCATCGCGGCAGCCCCAGCCCCCGGGAAGAACCAAAGGATACGGAGCAGGATTTCTTCGATGAAGAAGAGGATGAAAAAATCGCCCTGACCGGGGATGAAATCGATAATATCCTCAACACGGCGGACTTTACCGAAGAGGCCGGCACGGACGCCGCCGCCGAGTTCCCGGAGGATGCCGCCCCGGAGGAAGAACTCCCGGAAACGGGCGAGGCGGACCTATCAACCCCGGAGGCCTTTCCGGAGATCTCCTTTGAGGAGTCTGCCGGGGATGAGGCGTTTTCGGAGGAACCCGCATCGGAGGCCGTCTTTGCCGAAGCCGTCCCGGTGGAGTTTCCCGGGGATGCGGCGGGGACGGAAGATTTCGGCGGGACAGGCTCCCAAGCATCGGAGGAGCCGGATTTCATTGAATTGCCCGAAATAGACGACAATTTTGCCGCCATGGAGCTTCCCGGCATACCGGGAGATTCCGGGCTGCCGCCGGATGAAGGGTTCCTTCCCCTCCCGGAAGAGGAGCCGGAGGAACTCAAGCTGCTGCGGGAAGAAGGGGCAACGATCATCACCGAAGAAGCGGAGGACCTCAGTTACCCGGAGGACATCAGTTACCTGGAGGAGGACGCTCTGGGGCCGGACGTTTTTGACGAGGCCGCGCTGGATCTTTCCGAGGCGGTCATTGACGAACCGAATATCTCCGGGGATCTCGTGGAAAATGTCCTTGAGGAGCCGACTCCGGATTCTATCGCCATCAATCTGGATATGGAAGAACCCCTGGGCCCGGAAGCATCCGGCGAAGGCCGTAAACCCTTCATCCTGCCGGAGGATTCCGGGGATTTCTTCATTAAAGATGAAAACGCGGTAGAACTGCTCCATGAAGATGAGGAAAAAACCATCGATATTGCGGTGGAACCGGAAGCTGCCGGCCAGGACGGGGAACCTCCCGCTGAGGCGGAAGGCCTGCCTGAGACGGAACTTCTGGCTGAGGCGGAATTTCTGCCTGAAACGGAATTTCTGCCTGAAGCGGAGGCTGCCCCGGCGGTTTTTGAAATTGCCGCGGAAGAAGCCGGCGATTCCCAAGGCCCGGATGATTTCCCCGTTTTTGAGGAAGCCGCGGACCGTTTCCCGGAGCCGGTTCCTGAAGAAACGGCGGAACCGGTCCCCGCCGGGGAAAAGCCGCCGGAAGCTGAGATAAGGCCCCTTCCCGATAACCTTAAACAGGAGTTAAAGGTGGTGCTTTCCTATATGGATCAGCTCTTAGAATCCCTGCCGGATGAAAAAATCGAAGAATTCGCCCGGTCGGAGCATTTTAATACCTACAAGAAACTCTTTGAGGAATTAGGTCTCGTGTAATGGGGCTTTTAAGTAAAGCCATTTCCAGTAATTTCCAGGAGTTAGACGCGCTGGGGAAGACCCTGCGGGATCGGATTCAACGGCTTCCCTCAAAAAAGACCTCCCCCTATGCGGCGCTGAGCCTGCTCAAGGTCTATGGGAATTTCAATATCGCCGCCTGCCTGATGCTCCGGGGGGAGGCGTACCTGAACTATACCGCGGTGGGTCTCGGTTTCGGCAAGATCGCCTTCCCCCGGGACCGCCTGCCCGCCCTGGGGCCGGCCGGGATCAAGCTGGATCAGAGCCTTTCCTTCTTACCGGCCCAGATAAGCCCCCAGTCCGCGGTGTGGCTCTTCCCCCTGGAGGACGGGGCCCCTCCGGAATTTCTCCTCCTCATCGTGGAGGACCGGCCTTCCATGTTCCGCCCCCAATTTGTCAGCCGCATCCTGCCCCACATCCGGAACCGGCTTATCCCCCCGGAGGCCGGGCCGCCGGAGCAAGCCGCCGCCGAGCCGCCGCCAGAGCCGGAGAAGGCCGCCGTGGCCGAGGCGGCACAGCAGCCGGAGAAGGCCGCCGCGACCGAGGCGGCGCAAGAGCCGGGGAAGGCCGCCGCGACCGAGGCGGCGCGGAAGCCGGGGAAGGCCGCCGCGACCAAGCCGCCGCAAGAGCCGGGGAAGGCCGTCGTTGCCGGGGTCCCGCCGGTGAAGGCCGTCGCCGCGGTCAGGGTGCCGCCGGTGAAGGCGGTGCGGGAGCCGGCGGCGGCTGCCGTGGCCGGTGCGCCGCCGGTAGTGGTGGCGCGGGAGCCGGCGGCGGAACTCAAGGCCCGGATTATCCAATACGGCCAAGAACATGAGCGGATGAGCGGCATTGTCTTCGGATACCCGGAAGCTGCCGGATCAGCCGATCCGCAGGAGCAGATCGCCGCGATGAGTTCCCCCTTTGCCCTGACCATCGGCCTGTCCTCGGGGCGCTGCCTCATCCTGTTTCCCCCCTCCATGGACAGCGGCTTGGTGGCCCACCGGATTTCAAGAAGCCTCAAGACCGAGGCCCTCTGTTCTTTTGAAGCAAAAGACCCCGAGGGGGTTTACGAGGCCCTCAAACCCTATATGGCGCCATGAACGAGCGGCTGGCCCTGACCGGAAGCGGATCCCCTACGGTGTTTGCCGGTTCCCAGGCGCTGCACTCCCAATACAACCCCCAGGCAGAGGCGGAACGGTACGTCGCCTCCCTCACTATCCGGGAGGGGGTCCGGTTCTTTATCCTGATTGAACCCGGACTGGGCTACGCCGTTCCGGTATTGCGGAAAAGATACCCCCAGGCCCGGATCATCGCCCTCCACGTCTCGGATTTCTTTGACGCCTCCGTTCCCCCCATGTTACGGGCGGATGCGGCCTGGTGCCCCGGAAGAGGCGTCCCGGTGCAGCGTTTTCTGGAGCGGGAGATCCCCGATATCGAAGGGCGGTCCATAGGGCTTATCGAATGGCGGCCCGCCCTGGACGCCTATGGGGAGGACTACCTGCGGCTCCTCTCGGAGGCGGTGGATTTTATAAAACGCCTGGATGCCAACGCCCGGACCGTCCGGGGCTTTGGCCGGCGCTGGGTTCGGAATGTTTTTCGGAACCTGCGGCTCATGAGAAACGTCCTGACCCTGCCGCAGACCTCGATTCCCCTGATCGTTGCCGGGGCGGGGCCGAGCCTGGAGGAGACGGCAACCCTGATCCGGGAAAAGCAGGCCCAGGGATACGGGGTCCTGGCCGCTTCCTCCTCCCTGGAGGCCCTTCTCGCCCGGGGGATAGGGCCGAACCTCGTGATAAGCACCGATGGGGGAGCCTGGGCCTCCCTGCACCTCTTCGGGGCCTGGAGGGCGCACCGGGAAGGGCTGCCCCTGGCCCTGGGAGCGGCCATTACCGCGGCGATCCCCTCCCAATGCGGGGATCTGCCGGTCCTGGTGATAAGCGACGGGAGCCTCTGGCAGGCCCTGGCCCTGCAAAGCGCCGCCCTTCCCTTTATAGCCCTCCCCGCCCGGGGAACCGTCACCGCCGCGGCCCTGGATTTGGCCTTTACCCTTACCCGGGGGGAGGTCTCTATCGCCGGTACGGATCTTGGCCACCGGGATATGTGTACCCACGCCCGGCCCTATAGTTTCAACCGCCTCCTGGAGGATCGGGCCTCCCGGTTTCAGCCGTTCTACTCCCAGACCTTTGTCCGATCCGAAGCCATCAAGGCATCGGGAAGCCACGGGATCTACGCGGCATGGTTCAAACAGCGCCTGGACGCCTACCCCCAGCGGCTCCGGGCCCTGGGGGACAATAATCCCCTGTTCAAGTCCCTGAAGGCCCCAAGGGGGCCGTCTAACCCAGGGGGGCCGCCGAACCCAGGGGAGCCGCCGAACCCAGGGGGGCCGTCTAACCCGGAGGGGCCGGCCTCCTTCCCCCGGGGCAGGATCATCGGGGCCGGGATCTATAACGCGGAAAAGGCCCTCAGAAACCTGACGGCGGCCCTGTCCGGCCCCGCCGCCGCGGTGATCGTCCGGGAACTGGCCCCCCTCCTCCTGCCGGGGCGGGAGGATCCAAGCCCGGAGGAACTGAAGGCCGAGATCCGATCCCTGGTGAAAGCTTCCGGAAGAACCGACGGAGAAACCGGGGATGGATAGGCGGGAATCCTTTGAGCGGAACCTTCTGGCCCTTTCCGCCGCCGACCCGGAACTCTGCCGCCGGCTGACCGGAGCGCGGCCCTTCCGGGGGCGGGGCCGCTACCAATTCCTCGAAGCCCGCTCCGGGGATCCGGTCCCCGCCCTGGTGGATGACCGGGGAACCGCCCATCCCCTCCATTCCCTGGTAGACCCCCGGCGGGAGGCGGAACGGCTGATCGCCGCCACCACGGACGCCCCGGCGGATGCGGGCTTCCTGGTCTTCTACGGCCTGGGAGGGGGCTACCACCTGGACGCCGCCCTGAAACGGGAGGACGTTTATCAGGTCCTGGTCATTGACTATGATATAGACGGCATCGCGGAGCTTCTGAGTTCCAAAGAATACGTCCCCCTCCTCAAAGATCCCCGGTTCCATCTCATGGTGGATAGTTCCCCGGAAACCCTGGAGCGCTGCCTCCCCCACCTTTACCAGCCGGTCCTCTACGGGGGCATCCGGGCGCTGCCCCTGCGGACCAGGACCAGCCTTGATCAGGCCCGGTTTACCGAAGCCGCCGAAGCCGTCAAACGGGCCATCGACGCCGTTTCCTCCGATTATTCGGTGCAGGCCGCTTTCGGAAGGCGGTGGTTTTCAAACATCATCAGGAACCTCTTTTTGGCCGAGGGGAACGCGAAAGCGCTCCCCCCGATTCGGGACGCGGCGATCTGCGCCGCCGGGCCATCCCTGGATGCTCAGATCCCGCTTCTTATCCGGCGGCGTTCTTCCCGCTGCATCCTGGCCACCGATACCTCCCTGCCCAGCCTGCTCGCCGCGGGGGTGGAGCCCGATGCCGTGGTGTCCATAGACTGCCAGCATATCAGCTTCCAGCACTTTATGGCCGGCCTCCCCCCCCATATCCCCCTGTTCCTGGACCTGGCAAGCCCGCCGGTAGTGGCGGCCCGATCCCCAAACCCCCGGTTCTTTTCCGGTGCCCACCCCCTCACCCGTTATATCTGCCGGTTTTGGCGGTCCTTCCCCGTCGTGGATACCTCCGGAGGCAACGTTACCTATGCGGCCCTGTCCCTGGCGGAAACCCTGGGGGCCCGGCGGATAGAACTCTACGGCGCGGACTTCTCCTACCCCCGGGGAATTACCTACGCCCGGGGAACCTACCTCTACCCCTCTTTCGAGCGGCGCCAAAACCGGCTCGCCCCGGCGGAATCCCTCCATTCGGCGTTTCTCTACCGCAGCCCCTCCCTGACGCGGCGGGGAACAGGGGAGTCCTGGTACTACGAAAGCCGGACCCTGGAGCGCTACCGGGAACGGCTGGAGGAAAAGGCCCGCGCCCTGGGAACCGTGGCGGCCATTCCCGGCGGCGGCCCTCCCCTGAACCTGTCCCCGGAAAAAACCCCGCCGGACCGCGGCCTGTTCCGGTGCTTTGCCGCCGGCGCTCCCGCCATGACCGCGGCGGAATTCCTGCGGGACTACCGGGAAAAGCTCGCCGCCCTGCCCCCCTTCAGCCGGGGCATATCGAGAACCCTGGGCGAACTGGGGGAAGCGGAACGGCTCACCCTGACCACCCTGCTCCCCGCCGGGGCTGCCTTCAAAGGCCGCCGCCCGGATCTGAAGGCCGCCGCGGCGCTGGAGGAGGCCCGCTCCTTCTGCCTGGAGGAACTGCGCCGCGTCCTGGCAGCCTGTTGCACTTGTGGATTTTTTGCATAAATATGCAAAAAATCCCGATTGATGGGCATGCTGCGAACCTTCGGTTCGACGGAGTTTGTAAGGTATAAATATTCATTTCATGAATATTTATACCATTTTATGCGCGAAGCGCAACAAACTCCTAGCGGGCCGCGACGCCGGCTCACCGCCCGCGGGTCGTTGATGAAATATACTCAACCGATCGCCTCATAGACAAAGCAATCAAATCAAGGTACTATTGAGAATACTTACGATTGAAAATAGTATTGCATAGAAAAGGAGCAATAACCATGAAATTCTTTTTTGTTTTCA
>JAITRV010000122.1 GCA_031288215.1 Spirochaetaceae bacterium
TCCCTTACCCGGGGGTTTTTGTTTCCCCCTGTTTTTTTTTTTTCATAAACCCCCCCCCCCCCCCCCCCCCCTGCAAATTTGGATTTTTCCCGATAGTTCCGCCGCCTTGCGGAATTTACAAGAAACCGGATATAAATGCGGCAAAATGCAGCCGTATTCTTTCAAAACCCGCTTCGTTATTGCGGGTGGTTATTTTTTTAGGAATTACCGAGTGCCTCCGGTAAAAAGGGAGGCAGCTATGCGCCGTAAAACCCAAAACAGGCTGGCCGCATAGCCGCACACATGCCATTGCCGGCGGGCGTAAAACGCAAAGGAGATGTTACGATGAAGAAAAACAAATGGTTTATCCCGGGAATGTTGGTCTGCTTTCTGGCATTCGGATTGCTTCTGAGCGGATGCAAGGACCCCACCAAGGACCTTGGTGATGAGGACCCGCCGCTTACCGGTACGGTCAGCATTACCGGTTTTGCCAAAGTGGGCGGGGAACTGACCGCCAACACCAATGCTCTTGGCGGCTCCGGATCCATCAGCTACCAGTGGCAGATAAGCGGCAGCGCGGACGGAACCTACGCCGATATCCTGGACGCGAACAGGTCGACATATACCGCCGCTGAAGCCGATAAAGGCAAATACCTCAAGGTAAGGGGTACCCGCGCGGGATACACAGGCAGCGCAACCAGCGCGGCCACAGCCGCGGTTGCGGACGCGAATACCCAGGACCCCGGTAACGGCAAAGAAACTCCCGGCCCGGTCAACGTATCCTGGACGGCGGTTGAGGACACCACGTTTGGCGATGACCTCATCACCAATATAGCCTATGGCAGCGGCAGATTCGTGGTGGTAGGCTACTCCGACGACGACAGGACCAGGTCGGCGTATTCCACGGACGGCGTAACCTGGACGGCGGGTGGGGACACCACGTTTGGCAATGACATCTCCGGCATAGCCTATGGTGGCGGCAAGTTCGTGGTGGTAGGAGGAGGCATCTACACCACCTGCGGCAAGGCGGCATATTCCACGGACGGCGTAACCTGGACGGCGGTTGAGGACACCACGTTTGGCGATGGCTCCGCCATCAGCCACATAGCCTATGGCGGCGACAGGTTCGTGGCGGTGGTAGTCTACAAGTCCTCCGACGACGACAGGCCCAGCAAGTCGGCGTATTCCACGGACGGTGTAACCTGGACGGCGGGTTCCGACATCACATTTAACGGGATCCGGGGCATAGCCTATGGCGGCGGCAAGTTCGTGGCGGTAGGCACAGGCACCATCCCCGGGGCGGGAACCGACGCCATCTACGGCAGAGTGGCGCATTCCACAGACGGCGTAACCTGGACGGCGGGTGGTGCACCGTTTGGCTACGACCTCGACGCCATAGCCTACGGCGGCGGCAAGTTTGTGGCGGTGACCGCGGTGTCGTCGGTGTATTCCACAGACGGCGTAATCTGGGCGGCGGGTGAAAACACACGTGACTCCCCCTTCGCCATATTCTACGGCGGCGGCAAGTTCGTGACGACGGGGGGAAACGGCAAAATAGCGTATTCCAACGCGCAGGAATAACAGCGCAAGGATTTGTGTGGAAACAACTCAAGCGCTTTGGCCTTGAGTTGTTTTATTATAGCGCAATTTCTCAAACACGGCGGGCGGCTCAAGACACGTTGGGCTGTCCCGCCGGATACTTATTCATGGAGGAACACAGTATGGACAAAACGGCGTTTGACAAAATAAAGAATTTTGAATACGGCGGTATAAAATGCCGCAAAACCGCCAGTTGGGCGGTTTGGGACAGGGAAAACCCGGAGAATACCCGCGTCATTGAACAGAACCTGGACCGCCTCAAGGGACAATACGTCTTTGTGGGCCTCAATTTCGGCGGGGACAACCACCACCTTGAAGAAGACTGGAAAAATTTTCATTCCGCCTCGGCGGGAGACAAAAGGCTGCGGGAACTTTTTACCGGCATGGAATACGAAGGGGCGTACATGACCGACATCATCAAGAACGAAGCGACAAACAACGCCGGAGAAATCATGGAAAAAATAAAAAGCGGCGCGTTAAAAAGACCGGTAGAAAAACACATCGAATATTTTATCGAGGAAATAAGCCTGTTCAATACGGAAAATATAAAAATGTTTTTATTTGGAAGGGACACCGAAAGAGTATTCCGCGATTACCTGATGGTCAATGAAAAATTTTTAAAGCAATTAAAACAAAAAGTAACAAGCTGCCGCGGGATATGCCATTTCTCGCCGCGGATTCCCCATTTCTTGCTTATAGCAAGGGCTCAGCTTGAATTATTTCAACAACTGCGGACGGGAGAGGAAAATCACCTTCTTTGGAACGAACCATAAGCGCGCCAATAACATTCGGGACATCGCCGACACACTCGTCGTGCTCTGCCAGGCGCTTTTCCCGCCCAGCCCGGCTTCTTGCAAGCGTACCCCCCGCCACAGCCGGCCACGGCAGCCGTACCCGCCCCTCACGCCGTAAAGGCCTGTGCCGGGAGGATCAGCCCTCGGGGTATCCCTCAGCGGCGGGACAGGAGGCGCAGCCTGACCACCCGGCCCCCTCCCAGTTCTTCGTAGGCCCGGTAGCGCTGGCCGTCGTCGGAAAAGGGGGAGGACTGTTCCCCGGGGAAGGGGGCGTAGCGGTTTTGGGTCCACCGGAGGCCGGGGTCCTTGAGGCTGGTCCGGGGGGCGGCGGGATCGAAGGAGATAAAGGAATCGTGAACCCCCCGCTCCGTCAGGGGGGCTTCGTCGGTAGACTGGAGGTAGCGGATCACCCCCCGGGAAAGATCCACCGATTGGATGATCGCCGAATGGACCATGGCGCCGTTGGATCCTCTAAAGAGGAGAATGTCCCCGGGCCGCAGGTTCGCGATCCGGTCCTCCACGGGGAGGATCTGGGAATTCCGGGAGTCGTAGAACCAGGTCCCCACATAATAGGAAGGGTCCGCTCCCCGGGGGGCGCCGATGAAGCGGCCCAGGGCGCGGCCTAAGTCCAGGCCCCGATACCGGGCGATGGTGGAAAGGATATGCCACACAAAGCCGGAACAGTCCAGCCCCGCCCAGCCCACGCAGTAGAGGTAATTGTAGACATCGGTCTCGGCAACGTCCTTGCCGGAAACCAGCACCGAGGGCCGGTGGGGAAGCCCCTGGTAGGACCCGGCCTTCATCCGGGCCAGGTCGGCCAGGTCATGGGAAGCGGTCCAGGTCCGCTCCGCGATATCAAAGCGGATCACCTTCTGCCGGCCGTCCCTCAGGGCCCGGACATAGCGGGCAAAATCATCGGTGTTGAGGACCTCATCAATGGCACTCCAGAGGGAGGCCGGGTCCCCCTTGCCCCCCTGAAGGAATTCCCAGGTCTTATCCGAAAGTTTATCCCGCTCGTTGTTCTCCGCAAAGGGAAGCCGGAGGTTCATGATCTTGCCCCCGATGATATAGGTCTTGAAACACTGCCGGTAAGCCTCCTCGATGATCCCCTCAATCCCCTGCCCCCAAAGCCGGGCGGGGTCCGCAAAGGCTTCTAAAGAAGACTCGGCTTCCAGGGAAGACTCGGCTTCTAAAGAAGACTCGGCTTCCAGGGAAGACTCGGCTTCCAGGGAAGATGCGGCTTCCAGGGAAGATGCGGCTTCCAAAGAAGTTGCTGCTCCGGGAACTACCGATTTCCGGGAATCCGCCTCCGGGAGAACCGGGGAGGAACAGGCGAGGAGGAACAGGGAAACAAGCAAAGGCCGCCGGATTCCGCGGGGCCTGGCGCCGGTGATCACGGGATTTCCTCCCCTTCGACACGCCGGAAGTAGCGCAGGGTTCTGACCTTGAGTTCGTCCGCGGCGGCCTCGTCGCAGACGATGATCCCCCGGGGATGCGTCTGGATGCAGGAAAGGGTCCACATGTGGTTGATCCCCCCTTCCACACAGGCCTGGAGGGCCCGGGCCTTGCGGTAACCGCTCACGATGATCAGCACCTCCCGGGCGTCCATCACGGTGCCCACCCCCACGGTCAAGGCCGTGGGGGGGACCTTTTCGGGATTTCCGTCAAAGAAACGGGCATTGGCGAGCCGGGTTTCCGGGGTCAGGGTCTTTATCCGGGTCCGGGAACTGAGGGAGGAACCGGGCTCGTTGAAGGCGATATGCCCGTCCTCCCCCATGCCCCCGACAAAAAGATCAATCCCCCCCAGGGAGGCGATGGCCGCCTCGTAGGCCGCGCATTCCGCTTCAGGATCAGATGCCAGACCGTCCAGGAGGTGGATGTTTTGCCGGGGGATGTCGATAAACTCAAAGAAATTATCCCACATGAAGCGCCGGTAACTGTGGGGATGATTCCCCCCGAGGCCCACATATTCATCCATATTAAAGGTCGCCACCCGGCTAAAGGAAAGGGTCCCCTCCCGGTGGAACCGCACCAAATACCGGTATATCCCCAGCGGGCTGGAACCGGTGGGCAGGCCCAGTACAAAGGGCCGGTCAGGATCGAAGTTCTTGTCACGCTCCTGAAAGGTCCTGCCGGAACCGTGAAAGGTCCTGATTCGGTTTGCGATATACTCCGCCGCCCACCGGGCAGCGCACTCATAATCCCGCTGAACAATCAAACGCATGGTTTCTCCCCATCTTCCCGGAAAGGGGCCCCGCAGGTCCCGGCGCTTTCCGGAATATTTTTTTTGATAAGCCCCCCAACCAGGGCGGCCACTACCGTAAACTGCCGGTCAAAAACCACCAGATCCGCATCCTGCCCGGGGATGATGGAGCCCTTATGGGTATAGCGCATCACCTGGGCGGGGTTGGATGACGCGGTCCGCACCGCTTCTTCGAGGCTGAACCCGTAGGACACCAGGTTTTGCACCCCCCGGATCATGGTGAGGGCGGACCCGGCGATCACCCCGTCCGCCTTGCGGTGAAAGACGCCGTCCTGAAACACCACCTCCTCCCCGTTGGCAAAGAAGGGCCCGCGGCGCTGCCCCGTGGGCTTCAGGGCGTCGGTTACGAGGACTATCTTGTCCACCGGCTTGTCCCGCAGGAGCAGCCGAAAAAGGTCCCGGTGAACATGGAAGCCGTCGGCGATGATCTCGCAGGACATCTCCGGGTGGATCAGCACGGCCCCCACGGCGTTGGGGTTCCGGTGATCCAGGGCGCTCATGGCGTTGAAAAGATGGGTGGAATGGAGAATTCCCGCCTGCATCCCCTCCACCATATGCTCGTAGTGCGCATCGGTATGCCCCGCCTGGAGGACGATCCCCTTCTTGATGCAGTACAGGGCCAGTTCCCGCATCCCCTTGAGTTCCGGGGCCACGGTCATGTTCACGATATGCCCCCCCGAAGCCTTCCAAAGCCGCTCCATCAGGGGAATGTCCACCCCCCGGAGGGTCTCGGGCCGCTGGGCCCCCATCCGCGCCGGGGAAAGGAACGGCCCTTCCAGGTGCAGCCCCATGATCCGGGCCCCCTGCTCCTTCCCCATGGCGCCGGCCGCCGCCGCCACCGCCCGCACAAGCCGCTCCGGTTCGTCGGGGTACAGAGTGGGGTTAAAGGCCGTCACCCCGTCCCGGACAAGGAGCCGGGACATCTCCAGTATCGCGGACGGGTCGGCGTCCTCGGTCCCGTAACCGCCGCAGCCGTGGATGTGGGTGTCGATAAAGCCCGGGGCGATATAAGCGCCCTTGACATCGATAAGCTCAACGCCCGGCCCGAAATGCCGCTGGTCAAAGCGCCGCATCGAGAAAACATCCGCCACGACGGCGTCTTCGATGCTTACCGCGCACCGTTCCATGGTGGCAAAGCCGGTCAATACCGTTCCGTTATACAGACAGATTGAACTCACAAATCCTCCGCCCCAGGGGGCTTCCGGAGCGGGAGGGCGCAACGACCACCCGCTCTCAAAACCGCCCCGCAGGATAAACGCATAGAAATTGTTACCTTCGTATCCTGGGCGCATTTCCGGCGCGTTCGAACCAAAGGTTCGCGCGCCGGAAACCGGGCTATCCGCTTCAATTCCTCGACTTTCCCCGCGGGAAAGTCTGCGGGATTTCCGCTTCTATCCCTTTGCGCGTTCTCCGCGGCGGCTTTTTCCGCCGCATGTGTCAACCGCAAACAGGCGCAGGGATTCTATGCGTTTACCGGCCCGCCCTGCGCCTCCCCTTGAGTATACTATAAATATACCGTAAGATACATGAATCCGTGAAACCTTCTTGCTTTTTCTTACTCTTTTTTATCTCTTTTCTGGCCCTGGCCGCGCCGGATGATCCCCGGAGGGACGCGCCGGAATTGGGCTCCCGGGCCGCGGTCCTCCTGGACGCGGCCACCGGGGTGATCCTCTACTCGAAAAACGGGAACGAGGAAATCCCCCCCGCCTCCCTGACCAAACTGATGACCATCCACGTCGTCCTGACCGAGGCCGCCGCCCGGGGGATCTCCGCGGAGGAGCGCTGGGACCTGCCCCGGGAAAGCTGGGCCCGGAACCAGCCCCCCCGGTCAAGCCTCATGCGGATAGGCCCGGGGCAGCGGGCAAACCTCCGGGAACTGCTCCTGGGCCTGGCCGTCCCCTCGGGGAACGACGCCGCGGTGGCGGCGGCCCTCCGCTTCTACCCCCGGGTGGAGGAATTTACCCGGCGGATGAACGAGGAGGCCCGCCGCCTGGGCTTGGTCAAGACCCGTTTTACCGAGCCTTCGGGGATCTCCGAATATAACATCACCACCGCCGAAGAATTCGCCCTTTTCTGCCGGGAATACCTCCGGCTGCACCCGGAAACCCTGGAAAGCCTCCACTCGGTGCGGGAATTCACCTACCCCACCGAGGCCAATAGGGAAAGCCCTTCGGGAGGAGGGGGGCCCACTACGCACTACAACCGCAACAGCCTGCTGGGCCGGGTGGAGGGGGTGGACGGCCTCAAAACCGGCTATATCGACGAGGCGGGCTATAATATCGCCCTCACCGCGGAACGGGGGGGAAGCCGGTTTATCGCCGTTGTCCTGGGGGCCCCCGCGGAATACGGCGGCGACCGGATCAGGGACGCCGACGGTGAGCGGCTCCTGGAATGGGCCTTTGCCCACTACAAAACCCTGCGCCCCGCCCTGCCGGCCATCCCCCCGGTACGGGTCTGGAAAGGCCGGGAAGCGGCCCTGGACCTCGTCCCCGCCTCAGGGCCGGTGTGTACGGTTCTCGCCCACCGGGGATCAGCGCCCCTCCGCTGGGAAATCGAGGTGCGGAACCCGGTGATCGCCCCGGTAACCGCCGCCGCTCCCCTGGGCCAGCTCATCCTCTCCGACCGGGAGGGGGAACTGCGGCGCATCCCCCTGCTCGCCGCCTCCGCCGTCGAACAGGGGGGCTTCTTCAAGCGCCTGTGGGATACGCTCGTGCTGTTCCTCACCGGCATGATAAGGGCAGCGGGGCCGGGGAATACCCCCTGACCGGTCCTCCCGGCATGGGCCGGCACAGGCCGGGGGATATCCCTGCCTGATCCCCCCGGCACGGTCCGGCACAAGAGAGATCTGCCGGGGGGTCCTGTCAGGGAAATACCCCGGCCGCCCCCTGTTCGCGACGTTGCTCTTGATGCCTACGGCATAACTGGTTCCTCTGCTCAAAAGGGGTCGCCCGGGGTAT